>QENH01000149.1 GCA_003336485.1 Candidatus Methanophagales archaeon | reverse complement strand
GCGAGCGGAAATCCAGATGGTTTTTGCGCGTTTTATGTGCGCGACGGGACACATAAATTCGAGTTACGTAAGGGTGGCTATTCCACATCTAAAAGCTGGTATTGTAGTTGTGATACTAATTATAGATGGGTTAGCATGCCTGACTACTGGTGTGGAGATCCATGTGAAAATCCGCCCACTGTTACGTTTGATAAGACAAATTATTACGCAGGTGATACCGTAGAGGCGACCGTTTCAACATCTTTCAGTTCGGCCTATTACGAGATTAAGGACTGTTCCGGGCTGGTTCGTAAAGATGGACCTATAAGTAACGGCGGGACGATCTATTACACGTTACCCGCTGTTGTAACGGATTGTTGCGACTGGCAGATTTGCCTTTACTGGGGCTCTGGCATGGAATCAAAAGGAACAGGGAGTGAATGCACAGAGAGCTACGATTTTTGGGTCTGTTCCCCACCGGAAATCTTTGATGATTTGATATTCCTTTCTGGTCCCGTAAATGCTACAATAACCGATCAGTACGGACGAGTTATTGATGATACGGGTATTAACGAGATACCAAATGCTCGTGTTGTCTCTGTTGGCGCCGAAAAGAAATTCTTCATCCCCTCTGATCTTTATTACACAGTCGATATTGTAGCTTATGATTATGGTGAATTCACATATGGGCTGAGTTCTCCGAGAGGAAAGGATTTGGTGTCTACAATAGCGTATTTAAATGTTCCGGCCGTACCAGGCTTAAAAGCATTGGTTTTAGTGGGTGGTAATAGTATGATTATAGATGGTGAGGTAAGATCCCCGGATGTGATTGGAATACAACCTTCAATCCAACTCCACGTCGGTTGGAACCTGATCTCACTACCAAAAATACCGGAAGCTTCGGATGTCCTTGACGTCATGCGCATGGTAGGCCATAACTTGAATTCTGTCTGGACATATGTGGGTAGAATCTGGAAACGCTATGATCTCACGGGTCCGAGCTTTTTGAATGACCTCGCAACCTTAGAACCGGGAAAAGGTTACTGGATAGATATGAAGTCGTCTGATCGTTTGGATGATTTATATATGACGGGAACTGAGCTAACGGACAAATCAATTCCACTTGCTTCCGGCTGGAATCTCGTGGGATACAATTCCTTGAGCAGCATGGGAATAACAGATGCTCTGAACTCAGTACCGGGCAACTGGAATTCTGTTTGGACATACGAAAAAGGCAAATGGAAACGCTATAATCTGACGGGTGAGGTCTTTTTGAATGACCTCGAAACCTTGGGGCCAGGAAAGGGTTATTGGATAGATATGAAATCAGATGCCACATGGAGTTTAGGTGCGTGATAAGCGTAAAATGAATAGCGAGAATACAAAAATGGAAGTCCGGCACGTGGCGATTGCATTAGCAATTGCAATTCTTTGTTTCTGCATTGGTATGGTAACTGCGATACCACAGCAAGACTATACACTACATGGAACCGCGACATTTGATGATACTGTTCTTACCGCACAGGATGACGCCGTTATATCCCTGGCGGTTGACGGTCTGGAACTAGTAAGTTATAAGATGGGAGATATCCCAGGCACGAATAATTATGTACTGAAAGTGCCGATGGATTCGGATACAAGTGTAACAACCGCAGCACAAGAGGGTGATACTGCATATATCTTTATCAATGGCGTTACGATCAACGAAGGCCCACAGATTATTGGCGCTCCTGGTGCTACCGCTCAGATTGATATATCCGCTTCAGTAGAGCCTATACAACCAAAAACAGCGGTAAACGAGCTGTGGCGATACAAAACTAATCGTGGCGTGGATGACGTTGCAATTGCAGACATAGATAATGACGGCGAGTTAGAGGTCTTAGTGGCTTCGGACCAGTTATATGTACTGAACAAATCAGGCGGTAAGAAACTGGCGGTCGGTCAAAACATAGTGTCAGTTGAAACTGGCGATTTGGTCGAAAACGGAATTAAAGATATAATAACAGCAGAATACGGTGGTAATATCTGTGCATATACGGGCATTGGATTAGAACTCTGGAATCTAACGCTAACAACTGATTATCCTAAAGTGATTACAGCATTTGACCTGAATAACGATGGCACGGATGAGGTATTGGTGGCATCCCGAGAATGCAAGTTTTATCTGATTTCCGGTGATGGTAGTATTTGGTGGAGTTATCCAATAGGCGTGTGGTCTGATACAAATTCGATGGCGGGTGCTGTCATAGCAGACATAAACAATGATAACGTTTTGGACATAGTGGTTGGAGGGAGAGCCTCTAAAATTACCGCGCTCTGTGGAGCTAATGGTATAGTTATATGGGATTTTATGGTTCCCGGTTGGGTAGGAGGAATATTAAACGCGGGCGATTTGAATGGTGATGGATATGACGATGTCGTAGTAGGCTCATGGGACACAGATGTCTATGCAATTAGTGGTACTACGGGCAAGTTATTATGGGAATTTGTAACTCCGGGTCATGGGCACGCGCCAGCATCGGTAGGCATACTGGGGGATATTAATAGTGATGGGACACAAGATATTGCCGTTGGGCTTGACGACGTCTATGCTCTTGACGGAACGACAGGGCATCAAATATGGACGTCCACAGATAGTTTTCGGGGGATTGATAAACTTGTTACCACAGATCTGAATGCCGATGGTAATCTTGATCTGTGCATAGGGACAAACGGTTGCGATCCATATGCAAATGTTTATGCTCTCGATGGCCATAATGGCAGCACGCTATGGTCGTTTCTAGATCCGAAATATACGGTTTGCGGACTTACTGCGGGCGATATAAACAAAAACGGGAAGAATGATATAATCGCGGGCTCTCAAGATAGCTATGTATATGCTCTAACTACTTTGTCTGATGACAGAAAATGAATAATCGGGATACAAAAGGGGGATGGTTTGCACGGTACGGGAAGATTGCGTTAGCAATCGCAATTCTCTGTTTTTGCTCTGGTCTGGTAACTGCGATACCTCAGCAAGACTATACTATCTATGGAACTGCGACATTAATTGGTACGGTTCTTACAGCTCAGGATGACGCTGTTATCTCTTTGGCGGTTGATGGGATAGAACTAGTAAGTTACACAATGGGGGATATATCAGGCACAAATAATTATGTACTGAAAGTGCCATTGGATTCCGATCCCGGTGTAACAACCGCAGCACAGGAAGGTGATAGTGCATATATCTATATCAATGGCGTTGCGATCAACGAAGGACCACAAATTATTGAGGCACCAGGTACTACTGCTCATGTTGACATATCTGCTACACGCAAGCCACCAACGGTGACGGTAGTCTATCCAAATGGCGGGGAATCCATACCTATTGGAACGCAGGTAAAGGTAAGTGCACATGCGACTGATGATAATGCAGTAACGGGTGTAACCTTCTATTATTCCTGTGATGGTGGTTCCAACTGGGATTTTATAGGGGAAGGAGTGAAAGTCACGGGAACAGATAAAGAAGGGATATGGAATAGAACCTGGGATACGAGAGGATTGAGTACAGGTACGAATTATTTGATAAAAACTGTTGTGAACGAAGATCGATCGGACGGTATGTTTTCATTGAATGGTATAGATCCCAAAATTTCGCTAAAAGAAATGTCCCAGGACTGTGTGGTGTCTTTGGATTCAGGCAACGCTACAAATGCTACCATTTTAACAGACATTTCAAATGGTACAGATGAAACAGTAAGCGCACCGGACTGCCAGGTATATATTGAAGTAGAGGATCATAGCTGTAATGGGTATAGCGTATATGTAGATGGTGTGTATATACTTACAGAGGGTGCGGGCGGAAATCTGGATGGGTTTTGCGCGTTTTATGTGAGTTCTGGAACACATAAATTTGAATTACGTACGGGTAACTATACCACATCTAAAAGCTGGTATTGTGAGTGTGGTAAAGTTTATAGCTGGATCAGCATGCCTGACTACTGGTGCGGTCACATACCTGGCGGTAATTTAAATGCTTATCGGGATATTTCAGTCACGCCAGACCCAATATCGAGTGTTAAGATGAATGTCTACACCGGCTGGAACTTGATCTCACTACCAAAAATACCGGTAGCTTCGGATGTCCTTGCCGTAATGCGCATGGTAGGAGATAACTTGATTTCGGTCTGGACATACGAAGATGGCAAATGGAAACGCTATGATCTAACAGGTCCGAGCTTTTTGAATGACCTCGCAACTATGGAGCCGGGAAAAGGCTACTGGATAGAAATGAAATCCCCTGATTGTTTGGATGTTTTATATGTAAAGGGAAGTGAGCTAACGAACAAATCAATTCCCCTTGCTTCCGGCTGGAATCTCGTGGGATACAATTCCTTGTGTTGCACGTCAATAACCAATGTCATGAACTCAGTAGCAGGTAACTGGAATTCTGTCTGGACATACGAAGATGGAAGATGGAAACGCTATGATCTGTCAGGTGAGGTCTTTTTGAATGATCTTGAAACAATGGAACCGGGAAAGGGTTATTGGATAGATATGAAATCAAATGACAGTTTGACTTTAGGCGCGTGAGAAGAAGGAAATGAATGACATGACAAAAATGGGCTGGTTTGTACGGCACGTGAAGATTGCGTTGGCAATAGCAATTCTTTGTTTTTGCATTGGTCAGATAACTGCGATACCTCAACAAGACTATACTCTCTATGGAACCGCGACATTAGAGGGTACGGTTCTTACAGCTCAGGATGGCGCTGTCATATCTTTGGCGGTTGACGGTGTAGAATTAGAAAGTTACACGATGGGAGATATACCCGGCACAGATTATTACGTACTGAAAGTGCCATTAGATTCCGATCCCGGTGTAACTACCGTAGCACAAGAAGGTGATACGGCATATATCTATATCAATGGCACTGCGATCAACGAAGGCCCACAAATTATTGGGGCTCCAAGTACTACTGCTCGATTTGATATATCTGCCATAGCTGCTATATCCGCAAGCATCTTCCAAGACAACTTTGACAATTATATAACTGGTACATTCCCGTCATCTGGTGGCTGGCAATTAATTTATAGCGGTTATGGTAAATCATTCCAAATAGTGGATAACACACAGTGTGTATCAGCTCCGAACTCATTGAAATTAGAAGTGGGATCCGATTGTACAGCAAAAGCATATCATCAGCTAAATCAAACACCGAATCTCGTGTCTTATGTGGCAGACGTGATGGTAAGACAACAACCGGAAAGCAGTGTACAGGATTATGGCAATGTCTCGTTAGCACTTTCGAATCCCAACATTGTATCAGAGGATAGAATTGGGCAAGTTACTTTTGATCATGCCGAAAACCGTGCTATCCAACCGGGCAATATTCCATACAATTTTGGTGTCTGGTACCATATAAATGTTACAGTAGACATGAAAAAGCGGGTATATGATGTCTTTGTAGATGATCAACTGGTAGCTTCACGCATAAATATGGGCGGGACGGGGAATTACACGGGTTTTTGTGTTGAAGCGGGTAATAATACCCAAGTTTGGGTTGATAATATTAAAGTGGTGGCATCTGGTGCGGATATGATAACCGTAGACAGTGGTGGGGGCGCGGACTACACCCACATTCAAGATGCAGTAGACAATGCAAGAAGTGGCAGCACAATTAAAGTGCTTTCCGGAACATATAACGAGCATGTGCTCATAACTAAGCCTTTGAAATTAATTGGTGCGAGTAGGAACATAACAATCATTGATGGTGGTGGGACAGGAGAATGTGTTCATGTAACCGCAGACAACGTAGAAATTAGCGGATTTACTATAAAGAACAGCACTTACGGCCTTTATTTAGACTCCTCTAATAATTGCATCTTAGATAACAATATAATATGTTCCTGTGGCATTCACCTATCTTCGTCCCACAATAACGTGATAAGTGACAATGAGATAGTTGAAAATGATATGGGCGTTTCTTTATCCGATTCCAACAATAACCTGATTTACCATAATAATTTCATTGACAACTCAGAACAGGCGTACGACAATACCGGCACAAACTCATGGGATAACGGTCCGACAGAGGGTGGCAATTATTGGTCCGATCGTAGCTGTATTGGAAATCCAAGCGACGGGTCTCTACCTTATTCTATTGATACCGATAGTATAGATCGTTATCCTTTCCAAGATCCTAATAGGTGGTAAAAAGAAGACTATGCGCTGCTTCTTGCATCACCGCTTAATACTTCGATCTACACCTCAACGTTATCCAAACGCTCTTTAATTTGAAACAAGGATTTTAAAATCTACGGAATGCATGAAGGAATGCATGGCTAGTGGAAAGGGCCTCACTACCGTCTCTTAAACCGCTTCTCTATCTCCTTTTTTGTCAGCCGGATCATTGTTGGTCTACCATGCGGGCATGTAAAGGGTAGCTTCGCGTTCCTCAAGCCTGCTACGATCGCCCGCATACTATCATAAGACAGTTTCTCGCCCGCCTTTACGCTCGCTTTGCACGCGGCAGTGCTAAACAGAACCTTTATCCGCTCTTCTCTCTTGCCACTCTCCTCTACTAACCGCACTATCACCTCCGTTATCTCTTCTTCCCCGATCATACCATGAAAGACAACAGGAATCGCCCTTATAATATAACTGTCATCGCCTAGTCGCTCTATATCAAAGCCCATATCTCTAAGTGCTTCCTCGTTCTCCTGGATCAGATAAAATTGATGTGGGCTGAGTTCAGGCACGTAAGGTCTTAAAAGCGTTTGCTTATCTATTCGATGGCCATACCGCTCGATCAACCGCTCGAAATTCGCTCGTTCTGCCGCAGCATGTTGATCTATCATAATCACATCGTCTGAATCGCTCTGCGCTATGATATAGCTATCGAGTACCTGATATAGCGGAACGGAACAGATGTCTAAACGGCTTCCGTCTGGCATATCTGCGCCCATATCCGTTTGAAATGCCGTTTGCGTGCTTACGGGTGCTTTCTTCTCTTCTTCCGAGCGATCGCGAAAGCCAAGAGCACCTACTGCTTCCTTTTCACGTTCTATCACTTCAGGGATCAAATCGGCCTGCCGTAAGGTCGTGGAGACCGCACCCACGATAAAATGGAAAACGTCATCAGAACGGTAAAACCGTATTTCATGCTTCTTCGGATGGATATTCACATTTATTTCGCCCGGATCAATGGTTATGGCAAGAACAGCAAACGGGTATGCGTACTTTGGTAACAAGGACATGTAACCTCTCTTTATCGCTCGCTCCACGAGTTCGCTTCGTACAAACCGATTATTTACATATGTAAACAGGTGCTTTTTTGTGCCATAAGATGCCGCGGGTTTTGAGATATAGCCATTGATACGGACGTTAAAACAGGTAGAAGAATCCGGCTCTTTTAGCTCGATAAGATCATTAGCAACGCTACTACCATAGGTATTGACAATGGCATCCAGCATCTTACCATTGCCTAACGTGCTTATAATGCTTTTAGCATCATGAAAGAGCTCAAATTTTATCGCAGGATTGATTACTGCGTAATTTATGCACACATCCACCATGTGTCGTAGTTCAGTAGATTTAGACCTAATGGTGCCGATTCGCGCAGGGAGGTTATAAAATAGGCTTTTGACTTCCAGGGTAGTGCCGACACTTCGAGAGATCCTTCTTCTTTCTTTTCGCACACCGCCCTCTAAGTTAAGAAAAGAGCCAAAATCTTCGCTTCTGTGCCTTGTGCTCAGCTCTATCCTCGACACCGCAGCTATGCTCGGCAACGCCTCACCGCGGAATCCAAGCGTATGTAAAGAAACCAGGTCTTCTATACCTTTTATTTTGCTCGTTGCATGTTTTTCAAATGCAACTTCCGTATCCTCTTCGCAAATGCCACTGCCATCATCGGTTATCCTGATATAATCTCTTCCACCATTACCCACCTCTACGATTATATGCGTGCTTCTGGCATCTATGGAATTCTCTATCAATTCCTTGACCACCGATGCGGGCCTGTCTACAACCTCACCGGCGGCAATTTGCCCTATCGCCTGCTCCTCTAAAACGAATATGCTCTTCATTCACCTTTTTTAAAAAAAGAGGCGTTAGATAAAGAAACTTTCAGGATATTTGATTTTAAAAAATTCTTGTTTGCATTTTTCAATTTGCATTTTGCATTTTGCAATTACATCGGTTTTAAGTTATACCCTCACCTACTTGCTAACTATGAACCTAATAGGAAAGGCAATTAGAATGGAGCGAATCGTCGATCGAAAGACGCGCAGAACAGTCATCGTACCTCTGGATCATGGTATTACCGTCGGTCCGATTCCGGGTCTTATCGATCTACGCGAGACGGTCGACAAAGTGGCAGAAGGCGGTGCAAATGCTGTTCTTGGTCACATGGGCCTACCACTACACGGCCACCGGGGATACGGAAAGGATATTGGACTCATCATCCATTTGTCGGCCAGCACTAACCTCGGACCCGATCCGAACCACAAGGTTCTGGTGACCTCTGTTGAGGATGCGATCAAGATCGGAGCAGATGCAGTGAGCATACACATAAATGTCGGTGCAGAAGACGAAGCAGAAATGCTTATGGACCTCGGTAGCGTAGCGAGATTGTGTGATCACTGGGGCATGCCGCTTTTGGCTATGATGTACCCACGCGGTTCAAAGGTGAAGTCCGAGCACAATGTCGAGTACGTCAAGCACGCGGCACGGGTAGGAGCAGAACTCGGTGTTGATTTCATTAAGACCAACTACACTGGCGATCCGGATACATTCAAGGATGTGGTGCAGGGGTGTCAGATCCCTGTAGTGATAGCAGGGGGACCGAAGATGGACACAGAGCAGGAGTTATGTGAGATGATCTACGATGCGATACATGTTGGAGCCAGTGGCGTTTCTATCGGGCGAAACATATTCCAGGCGGAGAACCCGACACTGCTCATCAGAAAGATCACAAAGATCGTGCACGAGGACTACAGCGTGGATGAAGCGGAGAAGATCGAATAGATTTATTTCTCCGGTAAAGCTTTCTTCTTTAATGAAAGCTTTATCTGCTCTTCTATTATCTTATCTGAATCTAGCGGTGCTTCTTTTGTATCACCGAAGTGTCTCACAGCCATCATCGTCTCAGCCATAAACTCTTTTACATTACCTGCGGATACCAATTCAAATAACCGGTTTGCTCCGAATAAGAAAGCTTCGTGTACCTCGCCCATCTCAAAATTCGTCTGTATCAGTGCAGATAAGTGCGGGTCTTGATGCAATAGCCGACCTACAAAGTCCATTAAAATCGCCACCATAGGATTCATGTATTTCCTTGACCCAGCAACGTCAAAGTCAAGATTCTTTAACGCTATGCCGAATGATATGAGAACAAAATGGGTCAGCCCTTGTATGACCGCCATTATCTCGTCATGCTCCGCGGCAGTTAAAAATTCGATCTTCGCTCCTGTACACTCAAACAGCTCATAGACCCTTTCGTATTGTTGTCCCTTTCTTAAAGGCACGAATATGACCGTTTGACCTTGCATGCTCGTTGTCGAAGGCCCGAATAAAGGATGTGTACCAAGAATTTCCACACCCGCGTTTGTACTTCTTTGCATTGTTTCCACGGGCATTTTCTTCACTGTTGTTATGTCCATCAGCAGAGACCCTGCATGCAGCTTTGGCCCTACTCGCTCTATCACACGTGCCGTTATATCTATGGGCACCGAGATGAGTACTACATCTGCATCCAGAATCTCTTCGTTTAGTTCGCCTTCCTTTAAAACGTCAGTATTCGAAAATTGCACACCCAGCCGCAATGCAATCTCGCCCGTATTTGCGCTTGTATCAACTATCCGCACTTCAGCACCGTTCACATTGAAAAAAGCCGCAAACCAGCGCCCCATCGCCCCCGCACCACCTATTATCGTTAGCTGCATACGGATATAGCCCCAATTAACAGCGCCAATAAGGAGATGAGGTATATTGTATGAAAACTGCCTATGCCTCCGAGATTATAAAACGCACTTCCTACCTCTTCTATCGACCGCGAGACCAGCAATATCAACATCCCTACTATTATGCCTAAGATCGCAGGAACAAATATCAATAAGCCTGCTACAGCCTCTATTGGCAGTCCCGACGGCGCGAGTACAAATCCAAGTGGTATGGCAAAGATGCCCACATAGTTTGGTACTAAAATGCCTACGCCGCCTTTCACCACAGAGAGCATGTATGTAAAAAGCACTATTAGAAAGGTGCACATCGATAATTCTAACAGTGGTAGTGGACAGCTACCCTCCTGACAAAATGAGAAAATCAGATAGAATGAGAATAACAGAGGTATAATAAAACCACCTAGGTTCAGCGTTATTCGTGTTGTATAGCTCATTTTTGAGTTGCTCTGCATTTCTTCTAATACCGGCACGCCGTATAATTCGCCCATGCATTTCGCTTCATTAGCGCTATACTCTGGCTTTTTGGTTCTAAATGCATATACCGGTATTTCTATTACGCTTGTCAGAAGCATCGCGATTAGAACAACAAAGAAGACAAAGTTATTTCCATAGCACAAAAAAAAGGTTGGTATAAGTAATAGCCCATAGAACACAAACGACTTCCATTCTGGCTTGTTCACTATTTTCCGCATCCTTTAAAATTAGATATGCAAAGATATAATATAATATGACAATGTCAAATAATATGCTCCCGCTAAATATGACCGCTGTGTCAACAGAAACGGTCTATAACTTAAGTTATACGGTTATTAAAATATCCGTTGCGATTGTCGTTACGGTCATAGTTGCTCAACTCATAAACCGTGCTTTGGCTGCTTACTTCAAATTCGCAACGGGGAAGCTCAAAGTAGATGAAACTACCTATGCTGTCGTTAGAAGGCTAATAATCGTCACGATTTACCTAATAGGCATTACAGACGTGATTTCGCTCATACCCGGTCTTCCAGACTTAGTGCTCGGCATGGCAGTCAGTGCAGGCATAGCTGCCATCGTCTTAGCTTTAGCGGCACAGCAAGTACTTTCTAACGTATTTAGTGGCCTTTCTATTGCTATTTCTCGCCCTTTTCGTGTCGGTGATGTTGTAGAAATGGAAAATGAATATGGAACCATAGAAGATATAACACTCCGGCATACAGTGATAAGGACATGGCAGAACAAACGGGTGGTCATCCCCAACTCACGACTAAGTGTGGACACCGTAGTAAACTGGACGATAGGGGACCTTACGGTACTATGGAAGGTTGATTTTGGAATAAGTTACGATTCTGATATAGACCTTGCCAGATCAATAATACTTGACGAGATAAACAAACATCCGGACGTGATGCATGAAAATAATAGAGAAGCGAAGGTGCGGGTTACGGAGCTCGGCGATTTTGCAGTTAACCTAAGAGCATTGTTCTGGGTGGCTGACAGGCCCACGGCATGGGGAACAGGCACGGAAATACGAGAATCGGTAAAGAAGAGATTTGATAGAGAGGGCATTGAGATACCTTTTCCGTATCGAACGGTGGTCTACAAAAAAGATATGGCGCGAGCTGGCTAAGTCGGCAAAGCTGCGATTTATGGACTGATGGCTTCGAGCTCAAAAAAGCGCTAACAACTCGTCTTTAGCCACCGTAGCTACGCAAACTACACTATCCGCCCCACCGTAATATATATAGTATTTATTATATACTTCACATGCGCCACAAGCGAATACCACATTCGGGACCGCTCCTCGTATCTCATAATCCATTTCTGGCTCGAGAATGGGCTCTGGATGCCGGTATAATAATTTCGACGGGTCTTCCAAGCTGAACATCGCCGCACCCAATCGGTAGACATTAGCCTCGTCAACGCCATGATACAGTAGCAACCACCCCTTATCCGTCTTTATTGGCTGTGCACCCGCGCCAATCTTCTTACCCTCCCAACTCCCTTCTTCGCCATGAGCCATAATCTCTCGCTGGCCATACCACACAATTAAGTTATCTGAATAAGCAATCCCGATACTCATATGCTCCCCAAGCATAGGTCTATGAAGGAGCACATATTTGCCACCTATCTTTTCAGGGAAGAGGACGGCATCTTTATTATTTATCGCCTCCCACTCTATTCTATATCTTTCCCACTGTACAAAGTTTTCTGTGGATGCTAAAGCAATCCGAACCCCCCTCTCTGAATAAGCAGTATAAGTCATATAAAACACGTTTTCAATTTTAACTACTCGTGGGTCTTCACATCCCAATGGTTCCTGGATCTGTTTCGGAACTATAACCGGTTTGTCAAAGCGAAAGAAGTCGAAGCCATCTATACTTACTGCATACCCTATTCTCGAAATACCATCTCGCCCCATACCCCTGTATAGGAGGTGAAATAAACCCCTATCATAAACCACCGTGGGATTAAAAACGTTCTCAGATTCCCAGTCGTTCTTGGGCTTTGGCTTCAGTATTGGATTGCCTTCGTAGCGCTTCAACTTCATTCAATTACAACCTCCGCCCCTTCAATACCGCAGTAAAAACGTCTATATATAGCCCAGCTATCTCATCCGCAGACCGCATATGTGTGTACACCTCTTCCGCCTCTATCAATCGCTCCGCCATCCCCCTAATCCACGCCCAGATACAATCGTAAATGTTTGCGTACGGTCACCGGCCACGAAGTTGTTCTCCGATATTGTTCCGTTCTCTCGAGTATATAATGCTCAAATTCTTTATCCGTAAAAATGCGAATAGCAGTTTTTGCAATTCCTGTGGTGTTGTCTGGAAGAACGAGCAGTTCGTCAGAGATATTTTTAACCTCCTCAAACTTGGGCATTCTATAAGCGATAACCGGTTTCTTTGCTCCTATCGCGAGATGGAGAGAACCAGAAACAGACCGGTCTTCGTGATAATGTGGGAACAAGACAATATCAGAAGCACCAAAAATATACGGTATCTCCTCGTTTGGAATAAATCGGTTAGGGAATATCACGGAATCACTAAGGCCGAGTTCTTTTATCCTCTCTCTGAGTGTTTCGACGTAATCTTTAGCTTCTTTTGATGCGCCCGGTGGAATTCCCCCTGCAATAAATAGATACACATCTCCGACTTCTTCTTTTACCTCTTTGAGCACCTCAAGCGAAACATCCAGATCTTTAAAGGGATTGATAAAACCAAATACCGTCATTATCTTGCCTTCTTCCGGTAAGTTCAGCAGCACCCTCGATTTTTTCTTCGATTCATTACTGAGTTCTGTTCCATGCGGAATAATATGTATCTTCTCTGAGGGTATTCCAAGTCGCTCTAATATTGCTTTCTGCGATTCGAGATGTACAATAACCTCATCAGCAAGTTCAGCAATTTCCTTAACGCAATTCTCGGCCATCATCAACACTTCGCCTTTAGCGAATTGGAGGGGCGTTATACAATGGATAGTTATGATCGTCCTTTTTCTCTCGGTTTTCAATTGCTTAAGCAGCGTTGGCAGTCGGTCATCAAGCTTGTAAATGCCGTACTCATGTTGAATATGGACGATATCTACGTCCTTTATATTGCTGATGATTTTGTCCACATAATTTTCATTCCGATCCCAGCAGGGAACCACCTCAAATTTGTCCTGCTTAACTGGTAACGCCCCCTTCTCGGCAACCACCTTAATGTCCACTAAGGGACTCACCTTTAGTCCACAAATGACATAATCAGTATAAGTGGCTATTCCGCACTGCTGGGGCAGATAGGTTGATACGTATGCGATTTTCATTTTTAGTATTCTCTATTTGCCTTCGATATATTCATGATCCCTCTCTTCCACCTACGTATATAGTTAGTCTCTCGCCCATATCAGCCTTTAGATACCTATCAAAGCTACTTCCATTCCCAACTGCAATTATCAGAGCGAGCGTGAATCACCCAAGTATGTAGTACTTTGCAGACTTTTCTCCCGCTTTCCGCTTCACAAGTTTCTTCTTTACTAGCTCGTTTACGCTGTTCGCCACCACACCCTTCGGGATTTTCGCTTCCCTTACAATGTCTTCCATTCCCTTTGCCTTTCCCTCGCTTGTCGCACCTTTCTTCGCCATCGCGTCATACACCTTTTTCAAGTTGCCTGATAGTTCTTCTACCATGTCTCTCACCTAATACTTTTCTTGCCTTATACTATATCCACTTATTAAACTTAGATGACATATAAAATGAAATAAAAACCAAATGAAACTTGACGAGCTATTTCGACTGATAAACTTCTGTAAAACGGTACAAAAAGAGGGGACCGCTCCATTTGATCGGGACACGAAAAATTCCCCAAACGTAGACTTTATTTCGCTCTGGACAGATATATCAAGCAAGGCTATCTGGGCGAAAATGATAAAGTGTTATATATCGGATGGCTGACACGGGCAGAAGTAGATAAAGTATATTTTTTGCCACTGAATACACCGAGAGCACCGACTATTTTCCCTCTGTGTGCTCTGTGGTCTCTGGGGCCATCCTTTTTTTTCTTAAAGGGACGTTTTATTCGCGCTGTTCCTCTTTCATAACAGATAGGAACCGTTTAGATACGGCATCCTCTACGAGTTGTACAATAGTAACTTTATCCTTTATTCCACTGAAGATACCAAGCGGAATCTGCGCAGCCGCCATTGTCGCATGTCCACCTGCAGAACCTATCTCACCAAAGGCTCGTTCAAACGCATCTCCTAAATTCACCCTTATATCCTTACTCCTACCGGAAACGCATGCTGACTCTTCGTACAGTCCTATGACGATAACCGTTGTGATTCCTTCCAGATTGAGCAGGTAATCAGCAGCCTGAGGAATGGCATCTCGATTCGCTACAGCGCCCACATTTGTGATCAAATAACTGCCCTTTATCCTTTTATTTATTATCGCATCGCCCACTACGTTCAGCATTTCAGTGGACATAGGTGGCGTTTCTATCCGCTCTAAAAGGTCCTTATCCGCCTTCTCGTGGAGATACGCCGATGCGAAAAAGTCACATGGATGCGCCCCTCGTTTGAAACTAGCGGTATCTACCCTTATACCCTGCAAAAGCGCAGTTGCTAACACTTTATCCACCGGGACATCCAACTCCTGCAGATAATTCGTCATTATCGTTGAAGTTGCACCTTTGTCCTTCTGGACGTCAAAAAACTCAGCATGTACAGCCCCATTAGTATTTACCTCATGATGGTCTATGATGATGTCCACATTACCTTCAGGAGGTGGAGGCAAAGGATTGTTTGCTCCCGGAACGGACGCATCTATGAGCGCCAACTTAGTATATTCTTTTAACTCCGCCTCGCCATCTATTTGCCGCATCTCTATCCCTAAGATGTTTACAAAAGCTCGATTTACATGATGCCCTGTCTCGCCATGATACAATATATCTGCGGAGACACCCACATGCTTTGCTATTTGCTTCAGTGCGAGAGCGGAAGCTATTGCATCTGAATCGGGACTGTCATGAACTACAATCCCTAACTTCCCCTTGCCCTCACCGGCAGCATTTATCGTTTCTATTATAGATGTCAATTCCTTCGCTTTCCGCCCGGACTTTACCTTCTCCAGATACTCAATTGCAGTTCTTGCTACTGTATCTGGAATGGATAAAACTACATCAACACCTAACTCTTTTAACTCTTCTTTATCCGCAGGGTCAACCGCTCGCACTACGGTGTATGTATGAGGCAGCAACTCTTTTGTATTTTTCACCGCTTTCTTGTTCACCTTGCTATCGCTGCTAAGGATATATATCGCTTCCGACTCACCTTCTCGTTTTACTTTATTTACCTCTTCAGGATCGCTAACGTCACCGATGGAAGCGATGAAATCCTCCTCCTTCAATAGTTCCACCTTCTTCTCATCTATATCCACTATGACAACATCCAGCCCTCGCCCTTTCAACGCCTTTGCCACCGCATAGCCGATTCTGCCGCACCCAAAGATTACTTGCAGCACCCTACTTTTTCCTTTCGCTTTGTGCCCTGTACCTTCTTCTGCGCTCATTTATTTCACTTCTATTTTTGTTATTGGTATATACACTAAAACCCCATCCAAAAATTTTTTATTGATAACATTTTCTTTCCAAATAAAAGAAGTATTTGATATGAAGTATAGTGAGTGGGATCCAATATACAAGGAGATTCTGGTAGATTTTGGATTTGAGCAGGAAAAGGACGATGAAGCGGCGGGAGTGGCTTCGGAGCTGATAGCTCGTAAACGAGAAGGGATAGAGACGGTAAAACAAGAAGTAGAGAGGCGGATAAAGGGTAAAATAGCATTAATTTGTGGTAATGCACCGTGTTTGGAGCGAGATATACGAGAGAAGGAGTTTGATGATGTATCTCGTGATATTGTCGTCATAGCAGCAGATGGTGCCACTTCGGTCCTTTTACGTAATGCTATAATACCGGAACTCGTGGTTTCTGACCTTGACGGGAACATAGGGGACATAATATATGCACATCGGCTGGGCGCGATAATAGTGGTGCATGCGCATGGCGATAACATAGCGATGCTAAAGAAAGTCTTGCCTGTACTAAACGAAAATGTGATATGCACAACACAGAGTAAACCGATTCGCAATGTGTTCAACTTCGGTGGGTTCACAGATGGAGATCGTTGTGTGTTTCTAGCGACGGAATTTGGTGCTGATAAAATAGAACTTATTGGTTTTGATTACGAAGATACGGAAGTAAGTGCGCGGAAGAAGAAGAAATTGAAATGGGCGAAACGGCTGATAGGAGAGGTAATAACATAACCACACGAATGTTGAACCTGAGTCCCTCTTGCACATGCGCAAAATTTTCCAGAATGAACCAATTTTATTACGCTTTGATATGTTGGTAAAAAGACACCAACCATAACGTTTGAAAACTCAGGGGATTTTTACTGTGTTATACAATTAGTTTACATTTGAATATTACAGTCCCACCATCGGTATATGGCTTTCCGGGATCCACACATTGCATGTACGCATTCTCACTATCTGCCCCCGTTGTTAACCCCAACTTCTCCGGAGACCAATCATGCTCTAAAATCAATGCATAATGTAGCAATGTCGAAAGCGCATGAGTACAAAGCGCATCTGTCTTCTCCAAATCAATTTCCGGATCGTCTATCACTATCTTATCCCCCTTCTTGTATACCGGGCAGTGTCCTCTTATCTCATGCACCTCTATCTCTAACATCTATATCCCCATGTTTCTACAATCTACACTATACACTAAAAACCTTTCGTAGCTAAATCATCTTTAAAAAACGCGATTGTCCTCTTTAATCCATCTTCCAACCCTACTTTTGGCTCCCAGCCCAAAATTGCCTTCGCTTTACTTATATCAGGCCTGCGCTGCATTGGATCATCTTGCGGAAGTTGCTCATACACTATCTCGGAGTCTGAGTCGCAGAGCAGGTTTATTAACTTCGCAAACTCAAGGATTGTCAGTTCCGCAGGATTGCCCAGATTCATCGGTAAATCATAATCGCACATCATTAAAAGATATATGGCTTCTACCAGGTCAGAAACGAAGCAAAAGCTTCTGGTCTGCGTGCCGTCACCATATACCGTTATTGGGTCACCACGCAGTGCTTGCCCTATGAAGTTTGGAACTGCTCTACCATCTCCCAGTCTCATCCTAGGTCCAAACGTATTGAATATGCGTGCAATCCGAGTGTCCACATTGTGGCTTCGATGATACGCCATTGTAATCGCTTCTGCATATCGTTTCGCTTCGTCATAAACACCTCTTGGTCCAATAGGATTGACATTGCCCCAATATCCCTCGGGCTGCGGATTTATCTTTGGATCGCCATATACCTCCGACGTAGAGGCCAACAGAATTCGTGCACCCTGATGCTTTGCCAGACCTAGCATGTGATAGGTACCCATCGCACCAACCTTGAGCGTGGGGATCGGATATTCCAAATAATCTTTTGGCGATGCTGGTGACGCCAGATGATAAATATAATCTATCTTTGCACCTGTGTAGTATGGTTCCGATAGGTTGTGCTCAATGAATTCGAAATTCTTATGCTGCCAAATCCGTTCAAGATTTGTGGTCCTACCGGTTATTAGACTATCAATACAAACCACCTTGTCGCCCTTCCCAATCAGATATTCGCACAGATGCGAGCCAATGAAACCCGCACCCCCCGTTACTATTGTTTTAGTCATTCTATTGCCTCTATCGCTTTCTTTATGTGTCTGAGCAGTTCTTCCTTAAAATCCGCTCTGCTCAATGCAACATCAAATGTGGTCTTCAGCCATTCCAGCTTGTTTCCTAGATCATACCTTTTTCCATAAAATTCGTATGCATATATTTCCTGTTCATTATTCAATAATCGTAAAGCATCTGTCAATTGTATCTCGTCACCTACCCCCGGTTTTGTCTGCTCCAGACAATCGAATATTTCCGGTGTTAAGATGTATCTGCCGAGAATACCCAAATCAGATGGCGCTTCTTCTCGCTTCGGCTTCTCTACCAGATCATCTACCCGATACATATGCTCATCTCCTGTTCCTGCACCCGAATATTTTACGACACCATAACTCTCTATCCTATCAGGAGGTACGTGTTCAACAGCGATAATAGACGCCTTGCTCTTTTCGTATTGGCCGATGAGTTGTTTTGTGCACGGAACATCAGAGAAGACGATGTCGTCCCCAAGCAGAACAGCAAAGGCGTCATCACCTATGTGTTTCTTTGCACATAATATCGCATGCCCCAATCCAAGAGGCTCTTTCTGTCTGATGTAATGGATGTCTGCCAGGCGGGATATTCGCTCGATTTCTTCTAATGCCGCTGAATCGTTTTTTGCCTTTAATACCCACTCCAGCTCAAAGGCTTTATCAAAATGGTCTTCGATCGCTCTTTTGCCCCGCCCAGTAATAATTATGAGATCGTCAATACCGGAAGCAACCGCTTCTTCTACCACATACTGTATCGCTGGCTTATCAACCAGAGGTAGCATCTCCTTTGGTGAGTTCTTTGTTATTGGCAAAAATCGCGTGCCCAATCCCGCTGCTGGTATAACCGCCTTTTTTATCTTTTCCATTTACTTCATCGCCACCAAATAAATAAACTATGCTATTTCTTTGGTAAAGCTTTTAATAGCTCTTGTTATTTAATATTTATACGAATAGACAAGAAGAGAAAGAGGGAGAGTGGTAGGGGCAGTAGGGTAGCCAGGTTATCCTCGTGGCTTTGGGAGCCATGGACCCCAGTTCGAATCTGGGCTGCCCCACTAAATTAAGCTAAACCAGCTAATAAAACGAGGGCATGACTAATGAAGAGCAAGATCGTAATAGGAATCTCATTAATCGTCGTATTGGTAGCTATTATCGCTTTCAGCGCATTATCGCACAATATAGAAACGCCTGGACTAGAAGTAGTAGCTATTAATGTCTTAGACCCTGAACCTTCCCTATTAGATAGCAGATACATAGCAATTGATCTCGGCGAATCGGTTACTCTCGACGTCAAGGTCCTGAATAAAGGTGACAATATCACGCAGCGGGACGCTTATACTGTCAGTATAGATGTGATATATCCCGATACAGGTGCAAGATACTGGCTATTACCTACCGAACAATTAATACGGGTAGATCTTGGTCCAGGAGGAAAATCAAGTCATAGTTTCAAGCTGAAGAATAGAATAGAGGTCCCTTTTAGTGGTAAATTTAGAGTACAAGCAGTTATTAAATCCGCAGATACCTGTAAAGAAATCGCTCGTAGCGATAAGGTTACTATTGAAATAACGTATCCAGAATACAATAATTCATAATCATATTAGATAGTTATGGGGCACAGTCCAAAAAAACAGTGCCACATAAATACATATACAAAAGGATCAAATGTAAAAATATTATGGGCATAACGAAAAAAATTTGGGTGACGTACTGCGATAAGAGTAAAACAACACTGAAGGCGCCGATAGTGATTGTCGGTTCATCTGGGTTACGGTCGGTTGGTAAAATTGCAGTGGATGTGCTTATAGAGAAATTGCAACCACGACTATTTGCGGAACTCTATTCATACGGTTTCCCGGGCGTTTATTACGGACCTTCTTATGTGGGAGCGCCTAGTAACGCGGGCACAATAAAGGTGAAAGACAATTTAGTAGAATTACCAAAAGTGGAATTCTATCTGCTAGAAGCAGAAAACATCCTGATAATACGCGGTTATCAAGCTTATGACTCTCTTAATCAATATCTAGTCGCAGATACAGTTACAGATTTATTCAAGCAGTTTCACGTAAAAAAAGTGTTTTCGCTCGGTGCACAGGTAATAGAAGAAGGGATAAGATGTTGTGCAACCGATCCTGAATTATTGGAAGAGATGTCCAAACACGAAATAAAGAGAACGAATGTGGAGCGCTTTATTGGCTTTTCCGGACTTGTAGTTGCAATAGGAGAAGAGAAAGGGATAAAAGGGATATGTCTATTCGCAAGTACGACACAGAACATGACCGATGCAGAACAGCCCGATTATTATGCGGCAAAGGAACTAGTGGATAAATTGGGGGAACTATTGGGAATTAGCGTTGATACCGCCGATTTAGAGGAACACGAGCACAAGATGGATGAACCTGCGGAAGAGGGAGAAGAAGGAAGCGAATATCTAAGCGGATACGCGTGAATTATGAATACCGTAAAATGGCAATGGATACGACTGCGTTTGAGCGTGCATGTAAAGAGATAGCCGATACGGTATCAGAACAAGGAATAAATGGACCAGATAGTATAAATAAGCTAAAGAAGCAAATAAGCAAGAAATATCGGCTGTCTAGTATCCCGCGTAACTCAGATGTACTGAAATGGTGCCCCGATGAGTTTAAAGCGCGATTGAAGCGGAAGTGTATGCGAACAGCTTCTGGCGTTGCCCCTGTTGCTGTGATGACTTCGCCTTATCCATGTCCGCATGGCAAATGTGTAATGTGTCCCGGTGGACCATTCTCTGATTTCGAGTCGCCACAGAGTTATGTGGGACGAGAGCCGGCAGCTATTAGAGCCTTTCAACATGGTTTCGACCCGTACGAGCAAGTGAAAGCAAGGCTATATCAACTGGAAGAGATAGGACATGATTTCGAGAAAGTTGAGTTGATCTTAATGGGTGGCACGCTAACCGCGAGACCATTAGAATATCAGCGCTGGTTCGTAGGACGGTGCTTGGATGCGATGGCCGAGTGCGGCTCTGAGCGCGGGTGTGCAGTTAGAAATACGGGCATGACGTTTGAGACGAGGCCGGATTATGCAAATGTGGATGAGATAGATCGCATGCTGGCGATGGGCGCGACAAAAGTCGAGTTAGGCGTGCAGCAAGTAAATAACCGTATCTTAGAGACTATAGATAGGGGGCATTTAGTAGAGGATTCGATAGCTGCGAATAGTCGGGTGCGGGACAGTGCGTTAAAAGTGGGCTTTCACTTGATGCCTGGACTGCCAGGCTCCTCCCCGGATGCGGACAAGGAAATGTTCAATCGGATTTTTTACGATTCGAACTTCAAGCCGGACTATTTGAAGATATATCCCACCCTGGTGGTTAAGGGTACGCAGTTGTACGATCAGTGGAAAAGAGGCGATTATGTACCGCTTTGTGAGGACGAAGCGATTGAGTTAATCGCATATGCGAAACGGATAATACCTAAGTGGGTGCGGATACAAAGAATACAACGCGATATCCCCGCTCAGTTCATAGAAGCGGGCGTAAAGAAGAGTAATCTGAGGCAATTGGTGAACGAGCGATTGCACGAACAGGGCTATAAATGCAAGTGTATAAGATGCAGAGAGGCGGGTCTTTCGTATTTGCAGGGTAGAATCGCAGATGATAGTAACATAAAATTCTTGGTCGAAAGATACGATGCATGTAACGGCACGGAATATTTCCTCTCTTACGAGGATGTAGAGGCCGACATTTTAATTGCGCTTCTGAGATTGCGGTTCCCGTTCCAGCCACACAGGGCGGAGTTGAAACATGCGGCTCTTGTTCGTGACCTGCACGTGTATGGCGAATTGGCTGGCTTGGGCGAACGGAAGATAAATAGCTGGCAGCATCGCGGCTATGGGGCACTGTTGTTAAAGGAAGCGGAGGCGATAGCACGAGATAATGGATATCGAGAAATAGCCGTTATGAGCGGGATAGGTGTGCGGGAATATTACAAGCGGTTTGGCTATTTCCAGGTGGGAC
>QENH01000150.1 GCA_003336485.1 Candidatus Methanophagales archaeon | reverse complement strand
AAAACAAGAATTTTATCCTGGTAAAGTTTCAGAACGGAGCATGGAGATCAAATACAGCATTCAATTCGTAATTTACTATTAGGAATTTATTTGTGATTTGGTGCTTGGGTTTTTGGATTTTTTTTTTGGATGTCGAGATCGGGAATGATTTTTGTCTCGGTTTCTTCGATTGCAACAGTTGATGATATTCCCTGCGAGTGAAAATGCAAGTGTGGTAACTGCAGCGAGGACCCCTGTTGAGGAAGGCGAGTGGACGGAATTTATTGGCGATTATGCTGTGATTGCTCTTTGTGAAGGCAGAGATGGGAGAACAAATGTAATAGAAAATGGTGAGTGGGTAATAGGTGGAGAAAACAAGACCTTAGAGGAACGAGTGGCAATCCTTACTGGGGGATCGGCCGGGAGTGATGATTTATCATCTACGATTTCAATGCCTGTGGCAGATTTGGGAAACGAAAGCTTCTGTGGGTGCTACGTTGCTTCTTTGACGGATACGAGAACAAAAGAAGTGGTAAGCGTGGATTCTACTGCTTGGATTTATCTACCTACCTACCTAAACCTCGCGCTCCCTCTTTGTTATCGCATCTCGAGCATACCACGAGATTCGCACACCAATAAGATATAGGCAAATCGCACCGAGAATGGAGAAGAAGAGATATTGATAGCCTACAAGGGGCTCTTCGCTTAACAACAAGATTATACATTCGCTCCCACCCCATATAACCAGCCCGGAAGCAATTACAGAGAATAATATGGTCCACTGCCGCACAATTTTTTCCCCATCTATGAGCATATTCATTATCCCCCCAATGATTGGTGCAAGTGCTGCCCCCACATACCACCATATCGACCACTTGACGTAGTACATAAAACCCAGGAATATGTACTCGCTGGACTCGGGCATTTTTGTAATGCCCAAAATGCCCTTCGATGTACCAACTAAGATTAGCACAACTGCGCAGATATACACGACAATAGTTATCTTGCCGCTGTATAATGACTGCTTCGCACTCTCGAATAGATTTTTTAGAATATTCTCACGTCCCAAACCCTTAAGCAGCATGTAAATCCCCAAAAATGCTAAAATTAAACCCATCACTTGTCCGGACATCCCAAACAGTAAAGAAATGGCTAAGAGGAACAAAAAGATCCCTACGGGTGGCAAGAACGTACGGGAAAACTTCGGATCCTCAAATAATCGCTTGATCACATAAAAAGTACTTTCTAATTGCTCACTCTGCTTCACTACTACCCGCCGCACAGAATCTATCTTTACCCTTGATTGGATAATTGGTATGATCGATTCGTCCTCTGCACCGTCACTCACGAGAATTGCAGTATCCACTTCAAGTTTAGACAGAATCAGATCCAGCTCTTTCCCTATCTCCCTATCTGATGTGACTCCGACTTTCTTATCGCCTGCGACCAAAACGATCTCGGCCTCAACAGCCTCTTCAACTAACCGGTCGTATATACTTATAGCACCAAATATGGCATTCACATCAGAATCTTCAGAATCAGCAAGTGCTAATTTCGTCGCTGCAGATAAACTCGCTTCTTTTCCTATAATGGGCGTATCTAAACCGGTTTTCTCACCTATATCATTATCCCGGTCTACGCAAATAACAATCGTTTTAGGCTTATCCATTTGCTAGTAATAGTTATCGCAACATCATATAAAAACTTTTTTAAAACTGTGTCAGTTTCAACTGTCGCGCTATGCACACTTCACCGGGTATTTCAACAGGATATTTCCCTGTCAGACAGCCAAGGCAAAGATTATTTGCATCCATACCCACAGAATCTATCAGCCCTTCCAAACTGAGATATCCTATGGAATCTGCATTTAAAAACTTACAAATCTCGTTCATAGTCATATTCGATGCTAGCAACTCAGCCCTCGTTGGCGTATTGATGCCAAGGTAACAGGGTGCCGTTATTGGTGGACTACCTACTCGCAGATGCACCTCTTTCGTGCCTTTATTCTTCAAATTAGCTACAATTTTACGCGATGTTGTGCCCCTCACGATGCTATCATCTACTAACACAACTCGTTTTCCCTCCACATTAGCTCGCACAACATTTAATTTCAGCCGCACTGCAGTATCTCTTGAACCTTTCTCAGGCATGATAAATGTCCGTCCTACGTATCTGTTCTTTATAAAACCCTCAATATAATCAAGCCCTGCCTGCCTCGCATAGCCTATTGCAAACGTGATGCCCGAATCCGGCACCGGTGACACTATGTCTGCTTCCACACCATGCTCCCCTGCCAGTCTCTCACCTATCTCCCGCCGCACGTCATACACTAACTTCCCATCCAAGATCGAATCGGCTCTCGCGAAATAGATGTATTCAAAGACGCAATGGGCGGTGTTTACCCCTTTATATAACTGATAACTCTCTAAATTACCGTCCTTTATCAATATCACTTCTCCGGGTCTTACATCCCTTACTAACTTCCCGCCCAACATGTCTATTACCGTGCTCTCGGACGCAATAATATAACCTTCGCCAATCTCTCTTTTTTCGTCTTTTATTTCACCGAGACATAATGGCTTAATGCCCAAAGGGTCTCTAACAGCCATTAGCAGGTCATCCATCAAGATAGCCAAAGAATAGGATCCGATCACTCGTTTCATCAGTTCTTTGATTGCTCCTATTGGGTCATGTCTCGTCAGCTCCTTCGCAAGTAACTGTGCTATTATCTCAGTGTCGGTTTCAGAATGAAAAATCCTACCTTCTCGTTCCAACTCTCTTCCCAGCTCTGCTGTATTCACAAGGTTGCCGTTATGGGAAATAGCAATTTTACCGTTACTGTAATTCACGAGTAACGGTTCTGCATTTTCTAACTTAGACGCTCCCGTCGTGGAATATCTGACATGACCTATACCGATATTCCCTTTTAGGGCTTTTAATTCTTCGTCATCAAAAACTTCATGAACAAAACCCATCCCTCTTATTCGTTGTATGTCCGCCTTTCTTGCACTTGTTTCGTCCCCTTTACCTTCTTTACCACTACTACACACCGCTATACCGGCGGATTCCTGTCCTCGATGTTGTAAAGCATAGAGCGCATAAAAGAGTGGCAACGCTGCATCATTTTGGGTTAATGCAATGCCTGCTATCCCGCATCCTTCCGTCCCTTTCATATTGACCAGTACCTTCTTTGCACCTTTTTTATCTCTTCCACTCGCTCCACCACACCCCTACTAACCATATCTGCTCTTCCCTTTTCCCGACTGTACAAAAGAGAGTTGAAGACAGATACGGTAGATTTTGCAATAGCATCCAGATTATATCCGCCCTCTAAGGCCATTACAATCTTACCTTTACAGCTCTTTTCTGCTATCTCCTTTATCAGATCCATAAAAAGTCCGAATCCAAGAGCGGTCACGTTCATTGATGCTAACGAGTCTGCAACATGCGCATCAAATCCTGCAGATACAAGCACAAATTCGGGTTCGAACTCCTTTGCTATCGGCACTAAAACATTGTTTAGCGCATATAAATAGCCTGCATCATCAGTACCGGCTGGTAGTGGGACATTAACAGTAAAACCCTCACCTTCGCCCTTGCCTACTTCATCTATCCATCCTGTGCCTGGATAATGGGGGTATTGATGCGTGGAGAAATACAATACAGAAGGGTCAGCAAAGAACACATCCTGCGTGCCGTTACCATGATGCACATCCCAATCTACAATCAAAATGCGGTTAGCGCAATATCGCCTCTTTAAATGCTCGGCGGCAATTGCTATATTATTAAATATGCAGAATCCTCTACCCCTGTTCCAGGTAGCATGATGCCCCGGCGGTCTTACTAAAGCAAAAATGTGCTTCAGGTTATTAGAGTCAGCCATTACTTCGTCAGTTGCTTTTATTACGCCACCCGCTGAAAGCAACGCTATTTCGTAGCTATCCGAGCATAACGGCGTATCCGGGTCAAGCAAACCCCCACCTTCTTTACTCACCCTTTCCACACCCTTAATATAGGCGTCAGTATGTATATATGCTATTTGCGCTTTCGATGCTTTCACTGGTAGAACCTTTTTCGTCTTCTCCGTAACACCCGCTTCTTTCAGTTCAGCCACTATATGTATCAGTCGTTCTGCGCTCTCGGGATGAGCCCCCGTGTTATGCTTCAAATAATCCTCATGATAGACGAATCCCGTATCCATCTTGTCTCTCTCAAAATTTTTAATTGTGATTATATCTGACCTTTATAGGGTAGAAAAGGTTTACCAAAGAAAAAGGTTTTTCTTTTTTAAAAAGACAGTAGAAATATATCTTCGAATACTTGTGTTATAGGTGGCAAGAGCAAATATGAAAAAAGCATTGATAGAAACGGGTAAAAGTTTGGTTGAGGCATTAATAATCGTTGCGATAATAA
This sequence comes from Candidatus Methanophagales archaeon, assembly GCA_003336485.1. Taxonomy (GTDB): domain Archaea; phylum Halobacteriota; class Syntropharchaeia; order Alkanophagales; family Methanospirareceae; genus Methanophaga. The sequence continues at coordinate 17,802 of QENH01000150.1, read as the reverse complement.
TTGTGGTGGCATATGCGGCTACTGGGACATGGCATATTGGATTCGCAGTCGAATCGGGCAGTATGATACCAAATATGAATGTTGGCGATTTAATCTTCGTGCAGGCACCGCAACGCACAGACGTTATAACACGCGAAGAAGGTGAATTGGCAGATTATAAGTCGTTCAACGGTTACGGCGATGTGATTATATATCGTCCGAATGGTCTTTCCTCGTCAACACCGATAATACATCGGGCGATGTATTGGGTGGAGAAAGAAGGGCAGATGCCAAATGGGAGACCTGCCCCTCACGAAGGTTACATAACAAAAGGCGATAATAACGCCGGCTATGATCAGCCAAATCTGCAGCCGGTGAAGCCTGAATGGATTGTGGCGATAGCGAAGGCGAGGGCCCCTTACTTAGGGTATCCGTCTCTCATATTGAAAAATCCATCTATTCTCAAAGAATGGTTTTAAACCCTTTGGTGATGTTGATGTTGAATAAAGGTTTTTATGTATGGGGAGGTAATAGAGAGGTATGGGAAATAAACCAGCGCGAATGTACACAAAGGTGACAGGAGCTGCGAATGTGCGAAAGAGATACATGGGTGGAATACCAGGGAGCAAGATAACCATTTTCGATATGGGTAACCCCAGCAGAGAGTTTCCCGTTTCTTTATCTTTAGTAGCAAAGGAAGCATGTCAGATAAGGCATAATGCATTAGAAGCGGCGAGGATATTTTCTAATAGATTCCTAGCACAAGGCATAGGGCGAACTAATTACTACTTGAAGATACGGATATACCCACATCACGTGCTGAGAGAGAACAAATTAGCGGTTGGTGCTGGTGCGGACCGGATCTCGAGTGGTATGCGGCACGCATTTGGGCGACCAATAGGCACAGCGGCGAGGGTGAAGCGCGGACAGAAACTAGTTAGTGTCAGTGTAGAGGCTCAGGATGTCAAAGATGCGAAGGAAGCTTTGAAACGGGCAGGGCATAAGTTACCCACACCATGCAAGATCGTAGTAGATAAAGGCGAGGATTTATTGGCTTTGTAAAGGAGGATCCTTTAATTGTTAGCATACGTACATAGGATGAAATTATAATTCTCGTGAAAATCTCTGTGATCTGTGGTTACAAAAGAAAGAAATATCATTTCTTATATACCATTAATTAGCTAAAATAGAAAAATTATGGAGACAAAAAGATGGAACTAGAAGTAAAAGCATATCCGAAATTGTTCGTTCGACCTGTGGTGGTCATTACGACAGTATCCGAAAGAGGGATAGCAAATGCTGCACCGTTTAGCCTCAATTCGCCGGTAAGCTTCGAACCGCCATTATATGGGTTCTCGTGCAATCCCATGCATGATACATTGAAGAACATCAGAGAAAATGGCGAGTTCGTAGTGAACGTGGCGGGCAAGGGCCTTGGAGAGCAGATGCATGTTTTGGAAACCGACTATCCCTATGAAGATAACGAGTTAGAACATGCAGGACTAACAGAAGTGAAGGCGAAGGTTGTGACGCCACCGCGAATAAAAGAGGCTGCGGGATGGCTGGAGTGCAAGTTAGAGAATGAGATAGAAGCGGGCAACCATATCTGGATAACGGGAAGAATAGTGGCAGTTGGCGTGAATGACGAGTTCTGGAAAGAAAAAGAAGAAGTGATAGATGTAGAGAAATTGCTATGCCATGTAGGTGGCGAATTCTTTGCCGTGGATATGAAAGAAGCGAAATATAAGCGAATGAAATGAAGAAAGTTGTGCTTGCTTATTCCGGCGGATTGGACACGTCAATCTGCATCTCTCTGCTTAAAGAGCATTATGGTTACGATGAAGTGGTTGCAGTAATAGTAGATGTAGGGCAGCCGGAAGAGGACCTAAAAGAGGCTACGGAGAGGGGCGAGGAGCTAAGTGATCTTTATAAGCTTATAGATGCAAAGGCCGAATTCGTGCAGGATTATCTCTTCCCCTTGATAAAGGCAAACGGCAACTATGAGGGCTACGTGCTTGGAACGGCAATTGCGAGACCGTTGATAGCGAAGAAAGTGGTAGAAGTTGCGAAAGAGGAGGGTGCAGATGCGGTCGCTCATGGCTGCACAGGCAAGGGTAACGACCAGCTCAGGTTTGACGCAGTTTTCAGGACTTCGGGCCTGGGAGTAATAGCGCCCGTGAGGGAAATGAGCCTAACGCGAGAAGAGGAGAAGCTATATGCAGCAGAACATGACATTTCTTTTGGATCAGAGAAGAGATGGAGTCTGGATGAGAATATCTGGGGTAGGAGCATAGAAGGCAGCGAGTTAGAAGACCCTTCTTTCTTCCCGCCGGAAGAGATATACAAATGGACTTCCTCTGTGGCAAATGCGTCCAAAGAAGCAGCGATTATGGAAATCGGATTTGAGTATGGGGTACCCGTCTCGCTGAATGGTATGGCGATGGACGGCATTTCGGTGATAAAAAAATTGAATGATGTGGGCGGCAAGCACGGCATTGGCAGAACGGATATGATCGAGGATAGAGTCCTTGGCTACAAGTCACGGGAGATCTACGAGCATCCGGCAGCCACCATATTGTTAGAAGCGCATCGAGATCTTGAACAGCTCGTTTTAACAAGACCTGAGCTAAGGTTCAAGGATTTTGTTGATAGAACCTGGAGCGAGCTGGTATATCAGGGCCTGGTTATGGACCCACTTTTCGAGGCGCTTAATGCCTTTGTGGATAAGACACAGGAGCGAGTAAATGGCACAGTGCATATGAAATTGGGAACTGGTGTCGCGAGAGTAATAGGGCGAGAATCACCAAATGCATTATATTCTAAGGATGTCTCGTTCGATGCGAAAGAAGAGCAAAGCGGTGCGGAAGGGTTTTCGCTCTATCACGGCTTTCAGTCGAGTGTCTTCTGGAATCGATATTATGAATGAAATCTGTGTAATCTTGTAGTTATAAAAAGGAGTGAATAACTAGTTTCGTTCATAAAATAAAAGCCATGAAAGCAACGGTGCGAAGGTCAGGGCTAAAAGGCGAAATAAATGCGCCGCCTTCCAAAAGCTATACACATAGGGCTATTGCAATAGCGGCACTGGCAAAAAGGAGCGAAATACTTTATCCTCTTATCTCGGACGATACAAGAGCTACAATTAACGCTGCTAGGTCTTTAGGTGCTGCTATAGTGGTGGAACAAGAGCGGAAAATAGCGGTAGAAGGTACAGATGGGCGACCAAGAACACCGGAAGACGTGCTAAACGCCGAGAACTCGGGCACTACATTAAGATTCTTCACTGCTATATCTGGTTTATGCGAAGGCGCGGCGGTTCTAACAGGTGATGCATCGTTGAGATCGCGTCCGAATTCGCCTCTGCTTGGGTCGCTGAACGAGCTTGGTTCAGAAGCGTTCAGTACAAAAGGTGATGGAACGGCGCCAATAGTGGTAAAAGGCAGGCTAAAAGGTGGTGAAACGACGATAGATGCATCTGTTAGCTCGCAGTTCGTATCCGCTTTGCTCATCGCGTGCCCGTTCGCAGAGAAGGACACTTATATCACGGCAAATAATCTCGCCTCTGTGCCGTACATGGAAGTGACATTAGAGGTATTAGAGAAGGCAGGGCTCAAGATCCCTTTTTCTCGCTCTGCCACTGATTATTCTTTCCACGTAGGAGGCGGGCAAAGCTATGAGTTACAACGGTTTACGGTACCCGGCGATTTCTCTTCCGCTTCCTATCCTTTAGCAGCAGCAGTAATCTCTGATTCCGAGTTGAAGATGCTGAATTTGTTCCCGTCTGCACAGGGCGATTCCAGGATAGTGGCGATATTGAAAGAGATGGGTGCGGACATAAGATGGGATGGTGAAAGCGGTATTGTAGCGGTAAAAGGCACTAAAGGGACTCTAAAAGGGATACGGGTGGACATGCGTGCGAACCCGGACCTTGTGCCAACGGTAGCGGTATTAGCGGCTATTGCTGAGGGTATTACAGAGATAAAGGGTGTAGCACATTTGAGATATAAAGAGACGGATAGATTGAAGCTGGTAACAGAGGAGTTGAAGAAGATGGGTGCGGGAATAGAGGAGAAGGAAGATGGATTGCGAATAGAAGGTAAGACCGATTTGAAAGCAGCGAAAGTATATTCGCACGATGATCACCGATTAGCAATGGCTTTAACTATTGCCGCTCTTTATGCACGAGGTGAGACAGTTATAACGGATGTAGAATGTGCTAAAATATCGTATCCGTCATTCTTTGATGATATGCTCGCGTTAGGTGCGGATATAAATATAAAGTGAATAAAAAATTTCCTTCACCTTGACTATCTCTGTGGCAAGACCACAGGGTATTACGCCAAGGTGATGCTGCTTCGCAGCACCGGAAATTTTTTATATACTTTACAAGGTCACCCTGTGGCAAGCCACAGGGAATTCTCAAGTTAAACAGAGAATGATGAAAATGAAAACCAAAGCAGTTCTAATAGTTATGGTAGCGTTGATTGGGATTGGTATTTTTGCACCAATAGTTAGTGCGGAAACAGCGGAAGAGTGGAATACTAAAGGTATTGGTTTTGCGATGTCCGGAGAATACGAAAAAGCAATAGAATGTTTCGACAAAGTCATAGAACTGGATCCTAATTACACTTATGCCTATAGCAATCGTGGAATTGCTTATAAAAATTTAAAGGAATACGAAAGAGCAATAGAAGATTACAACAAAGCAATAGAATTGGATCCTAATTATGCTAATGCTTTTAGCAATCGAGAACTTGCACTAAGTAAATTGAAAGAACAAGAGGGCGAACCGTGATTCGACGCCGTATTCACAACTGCAGGCTTATTAGCTGTGGCATATCTATTGATGAGGTGGAAATGAGACAATGAAAACGCCTCAATTTTTATTCTGCGTGTTCCTATTTTTTTTGCTCCTGCCTAAAAACACAGACAATAAAAATAAACGAAATTCCTGTGATTTTCGTTAAAGTCTCTCGATTCACTTTATCAGAAATGAATTTGCCCAAATGTATTACAATTATAGAAATATTATTTGCTCTCAATCATCGTGAACAAATCTCATAAATAACACTACTGCTAGAGTAGATAGAACAAAGCCATAGATAAATGTCGTTTCAGGACTGCACAGATCCCAAAGTAAACCTGCAATCAAGCCAGCCGGCAGGGCGGCTAAGCCCGTGACGGTATGAAAAGCACCTAATGCAGTAGCTTTTAGTTCCGATGGCGCCAAATCAACAACAAATGCCCGCTGTACACCATCTATCAGGGCATAGAAGACACCATATAACATGAACAACCCGATAATCGAAAAGAGATTCGATAGAAAGACAAGGCCAAGAGACGTCAATCCAAACAGCGTATAGCCAATAACGATAACCGGCTTTCTGCCTATCTTATCCGAGAGTGTACCAGCAGGTATTGTGAAAATAGTGTAAACCACATAAAATAGCGCATACAACAACATTGCGGTGGGATTAGATCCCAGAGTGAACCATCCGTCAATCTTTAAGCCCAGATCAAGTACTCGCAACATTAAAAACGCATAACCAAAATGCCCAAGCGTGAATACGGTCGCAACAAGAATAAAACATTTTAGCTCTGGTGTGAGTGCCTTTAAACTAATCTGCAGTGAGTTCGTGACATCAAAAGTTTTCTTCTGCTCCTTTACAAATATTATCAACAGAACGGCGATTAACGATGGTATACCAGCAACTAAAAAAACGTTCCGGAACCCAAGATAAATGAGCAGAATAAGGCCCAGAACAGCGCCAAGGATTGAGCCTAGGCCGTCCATAGCTCGGTGAATGCCATACGCTTTTCCTCTTACGTCTGTGTCACAGGACTCCGCTATTATTGCGTCTCTGGGTGCGTTCCTGATACCTTTTCCTACCCGTTCTGCAATTCGGATTACCAATACACTCGGCCATATGTATGAAACTGCAAACATTGGTTTCATTAACGATGAAAGGCCATAACCAATAAGGACAAAAGGTTTTCTTCTCGCTATTTTATCAGACCAGTAACCAGAGAATACTTTTAACAGGCTGGCTGTGGTCTCCGCAGCACCTTCTATCAAACCAACAACCGCGGCACTGGCACCTAACGCGGTGGTCAAAAAGAGCGGGATCAGAGGAAATACCATCTGACTGCTCAAATCAGTAAATAAGCTAACCAACCCAAGAATGACTACATTTGCTCCAACTCCTTTCATCAAGCCAGTTCTAAAGTTTTTTGCACTCATAATACCTCAGCTACAAGTTCTTTTATTTTTAGATAGCCTTTTGCCTCTAAAGAATGGAGTATTGGATAGAGCGTTCCCGCGCTTATCGAATAACCATGTCTTCTGAGTTCATCCATGATCGCTACACCAAAGATCTCATCTTCAATAGGAAAGGTATCGCACACAATGCCACTATTATCTCGAAAAAGCCAGCTAAAGCGAAACAGGTGCTATAGCCATACAGATCAGAAAGAATGCCAGCCGCAGAAAATCCCACTACAAATCCCAGAGATCCAAAAACATTGAAACCGCCTATCGCCGCACCTCTCTTATTTGGCGGTGATATGTCCCCGGCCAGCGCAGTGCTCGATGGGAACATCATTGCTGCAAACAGACCACAGCTAAGTATTAGTGCGATAAGGGCTGTTTTGCCTACGAAACACACTAGACACATCTCCAAGCCGTAGAACAGAGAACCGGTAACGAGGAGTGGAGCTCTTCCTATTTTGTCCGAGAGTTTTCCAAATGGGTATTGGAATACGACAAGAGGAAAGAGCAGCAGTGCTTGATACATACCTCGCTCTGCACCACCAAATCCAAATGCATGGGCCAGATACAGCGGGAACGCGAAGATAAAAAATGCAATTGTGAATCGATCAACGAAGCTGAAGATGTAAGGAACTGCGAGTCGCTTCTCATCAATAAGGACTTTGATGGATTCGAGCATTGTATCGGGCTTGTTTTCAATGCGAACATCGTGTATCAGGGTCGCCGAAATCAAAGTGCCCATCAAAAAAAGAAAAGAGGTCAAATACATTGGGACAAATACGTTATACCGCTCTGCCAGAAAGCCGCCTAATGGCGCACCAAATGCCATTCCCAGCATCATTGCCATACCGATCACACCCATTGTCTTGCCATAGCTTGCTTTCGGTACAGAATCCAACGCACTTGTCATCACGAGCGACCATGCCATAACAGTTATAGCGCCCTGTATAAATCGCAGTATCAAAAGAATGGGCAGTGTATTCGCATGCGCCATAAGAATATACAGCACCGCAGAGCCTGCAAACCCGAAAACAATGAAAAATTGCCGTTTGCCACATTTGTCCGATAGTGATCCCCAAATCATGGCAAAAATTACGTATGCTAGCATTTCAAGGCTGAAAAACATACTCGCTTCTGTATTGCTGGCATTGAAACGATCAATAATAAATTCTTGGATCACAGGTGCCATAAGCGTCAAACTCAGCATCGCTACAAACATCAAAACCGCATAGATTGCTACTTCCTTTATCTGACTCATTTTTCAATTAACAATAAAAGGAAGGATCGGGCATTTAAAAATTTGTTGTATACCCTGTATAACTACCTTCTATTAATGACATAGATTTACACAGACAGACCTATTTTATCAACTATACAACCGATTAACACCATCAATTAGTGCGTATACAGACGCAATCACAATATCTGCACTCACACCGCTTGCGGTTATCGTCTCATCTCCCCTGCTCATCTTCACTAAGACATTCACCAGCGCATCCGTCCCTCCTGTGATGGCATCCACGTGATACTCTTCAAGGCGCAAATCGTTCATCTCCATCCCGGCCATAGCCTTCCGTAATGCGTTTATTGCTGCATCCACGGGACCAATACCAACTCCCGCTTCCACTACCTCTTCGCCATCTATCTGCAATCGCAATGACGCTGTTGGGTACACATTCTTACCCGATACCACCGATAGGTCAACGAGTTTTATCTTCTCCTCTCGCTCTATATGTAATACGTCCTCTACTATTGCCTGGAAATCCGAGTCAGTAATCAGTTTGGCTTTATCGCCGAGCTCTTTCACATCGGCTAATATCTTCTGTATTTGCTCATCATCTGCCGATATACCCATCTCATCCAGCTTCATCTTCACTGATGCCTTACCTGTATGCTTCCCTAATGCGAATCGCCTCTTCCGCCCTATTAGCCCCGGGTCAATTGGCTCGTACAAGCTTTTATCTGCCAGGGTACCATGAACGTGCATTCCCGACTCGTGCGTGAAGGCGTTATCACCCATAAGCGGCTTGTTCGATGCAACAGGCATCTTTGTCAAATTCATAACTACTCGCGATGTTTCATACAGCTTCTCCTTCGCTATATTCGTCTTTACATCGTAGAACAGTTCTAAAGCAGTTACCACCTCATCTAAGGATGCGTTTCCCGCTCTTTCGCCCAACCCATTTACCGTTACGTGCACCACCTTCGCACCCGCCATAACAGCAGTTACTGAATTTGCAGTCGCCAACCCGAAGTCATTGTGGCAGTGTACGGATACGGGCGTGTCGCAACTACAAAGAGCCTGAAATATCTCCTTCGTACGTTCCGGATAGAGCACGCCAACGGTATCGCAGAAGCTTAAACGGTCAACAATCTGACCCAAATCGTAAAAGAACGATTTCAAAAATCCCATATCCGCTCGTGACGCATCTTCCGCGCTGATCTCCACCATTAAGCCATGCCCCTTTACATATTCTGACATCTCAATGGTCATGTCTCTCAGAGTTTCACGATCTTTCCTCAATTTCTTCTTTATATGATCGTCAGAAACAGGGGCAACTAAATTAACCGTGTCAACACCACATTTAATCGCAGCGTCAACATCGCCCTTCAAAAGCCGTGCAAATGAGCTGATTTCTGCTTTTAAGCCTTCATCTGCTATTGCCTTTATCGCTTTTTGCTCGCCTTCCGAAATAATCGCAGTTCCCGCTTCTATTGTGTCAACGCCTAATATGTCCAGTTGTTTAGCAATCTGCAGCTTCTGTTCCGGTGTTAGTGATACACCCGGGGTTTGTTCACCATCTCTCAATGTGGTATCCAGGATTTTTACCGTTTTTACTTCTTCCATACTCTATCGTTTCTAATATAGACTGTATTATATTTTAAACTATGACCGTAAAGTTCCAGGAGGCTGTATTGAGTAGAGTGAAGCAGATCCCCAAAGGTAATGTGACCACATATGGCGAGATAGCGCGGGCAATAACAGGTACAGTTGGTGCAGCTCGTGCTGTTGGGCAAGCAGTGGCGAGAAATCAGTATCCCATTATCATACCCTGTCACCGTGTCGTGAGAAGTAACGGTGATCTTGGCGGTTATAGTTTGGGCGTGGCTAAAAAGATACGACTTCTGAGTGCGGAAGGGATAGAGATTATAGGCGGGAAAATATTGAATTTCGAGCGAGTTCTTTTTCTGTTTGAAAAATAAAATAAGAGGGAACAGCCCTCTTGCGTACTTATTCGGTCGTTATAGCTGTTTGATTTAGTGCTGTTTGATTAAAAGCGGATTGATTCAGCATCTGCATCAAGGGCGGTTCGGCAGCCGCTTCTGCCGCTTCTGGCAGCTCTATCGAGACTGGCTGGTTATAATCGTAGAATAGCATTTCAACCTCTTCGTCCGCGGTCATTGTAAATTTCTCGTCCATAGCCGGAATAGCCAGGTCCTCTGAACTCACCACTAGGCGTACCGACATTTGTGTCTTCTTTGGGTACATTGTATCCTTTGAAATCCATTCCTTTGTAGACATACTCTTCAGTATTTTCCGGAGGTCTATGCCGGGTGCTAAGCCTTGTGTTGATCTACTCATTACGACAGCCAACGTAGAATTCCAGAACTTCTCCATGTCTGGCACGATTTCTAGCACGTAGCAATCCACGCCATCCAACTCTTCATCAGCTAAAAGCTCCACTTCCGAGATATTCAATAGCTCCATCTGTTGTTCTAGTTGGTTTTGAGAAGCCCATGATTCCTCATAGCCCTCTGGCATTTCCATCTTTGTCCATTGTGCTGGTAGCTCCGGTATACCCAGATCCATCTTCGTATACATGGTGTTATTGATTAAATACATCTCCATTTCCATTGGCCCTGGCAATTCGGTTGTCTCGTTCGTTTCCATGCTCGTATTCATATTCAACTTCATCTTTTTGTCTACAACATCCAATACGCCACACCCGTTACTTATCGTTGTCATTTCCGTACTGTTTGTCTCGTTGCTCAGTAACATCCTCATCGTCACCGCCATGTCAAACTTGTATGTGTCTATCTCTTCAGCATTGGCAAGCACCTCTGCTTTTATATCTGCAACACTCATCTTCCCCTCTTGTTCTATCGCTTTCTCTTTCTCTACGCAACCAGAAAACATCATAACTGATGCGATTACAAGTACGGCTATTAGTCCCGCCATCAATTCCCTTTTCATTTTTTTCGCCTCTTTCTAAATAAAGAAAAAAAACCTCAAATGTATATATATCATTGTCTCAAGATATAAACAACCTTTGCCGTAGTCAAAACACTTATGCACAACTTACGATTCAATTGAACGAATGTGCGTAGAGATCAAGATGGAGATTATAGAGAAAGAAGCGGAGGAAACCATCCGATTCGTAACTGATAGAATGCTGGGGAAGCTGAGTACATGGCTCCGTATCCTCGGATATGATACCATTTACGCTGCGGAAGTAAAGTGCGAATGCGTTGAAGAGGATGAATCTCTCGCCGCTCTAGCAGAGCACGAAGCGCGAATATTGCTCACTCGAGACAAGATCCTCGCATCTTACGCAAAGAGAAGAGGTGTTCGATGCGTCCATATAAAAACCTGTGTGGTGATGGGACAATTGAAGGAACTGCTCTGTCATTACCAGAACCTAAATCTTGAACCTGTTTCGATCCGATGTAGTGCTTGTAATGGGCGATTGAGAAAAGTGGAGGAAGAAGAGGAAGAGGATATATTGCGTGAGAAAAGTTATGTGCCTACGAGCATGATCGGAGAGTGTGAGTTCTGGATTTGTAATCGCTGCGGCCGGATATACTGGGAAGGGAGCCATTGGCGGAATATGCGTGAGAGGTTGAAACAGCTACAATGAGCGGGCAGTGGTGTTGTGAGGCGGATACTAACTTGCGGGCTCTCTATCGCATACAGGACGAAATAGCATCAAGAGCCGTAATCGCAGATGTGATAAATCAAAAAGAGCTAAAAACAATCGCAGGTACAGACCAGACGTTTTTCTACGGGTTACAAGCCGAAGAGATGATTGCATCCGCGATTGTCGTGCTTGGATATCCTTCTCTTAAATTCATTAGCTATTCCCATTCCGTGATGCCGGTGGCTTTTCCGTACATCTCGGGTCTTCTTTCATTTAGAGAAGCGCCGGCCATATTGAAGGCTTTTTACGCACTGAAAAACAAGCCTGACCTGTTAGTAATTAATAGATGTGGTATAAACCATCCGCGGTTTGCTGGATTAGCTACGTATATAGGCGTTATCTTAAACGTGGCAACGATAGGCGTGACAAAGAGTAACCTCTGTGGTAGTGGCGAAGTACCTCGAGAAGAAGGCGAAGCGAAAGTGATAAAATACCGGGATAGGGCTGTTGGCTATTATCTCAAGAGTAAGAAAGGCAGTAAGCCGATAATCGTAGCGTCTGGGCATAACGTATCGCTGGAAACGTCGCTTGCGATAATAAAAAGTTGTATCTGTAAGCACAAACTGCCGGAACCCACACGAATTGCGCACCTTTGTATAAATAAGATAAGAAAACAAATAAGGTGAACAAGATGTCCTCTGAACTGGTTATTGAGCAAACCAAAATAGCACTTATTCAAGGTGACATAACCCAACAGGAAACAGATGCGATAATAAATGCCGCAAATCCTTCTTTGATGGGCGGTGGTGGCGTAGATGGTACAATTCACAGAGTGGGTGGAAGAGCTATTTTAGAAGCGTGCAAAGAGATAGTGAAAAGGCAGGGTAGACTACCAACAGCACTTTTACTTCGTTTAATGCTCGTCTTTCTCCTTCCAATGATTTGAAATATGATCTTATCGCTACAATTCCACGCTTGGCTATTTCTAGTGGCGGCGATTCCATCGGATTTTCGGATAGGTAAAGCATAGTAAGGTTCTTTAGCTTTCCTATCTCCGCCGGCAATGCCGTCAGTCGATTGTAGGATAGGTCTAGTTTAGTTTGCTCTTTTCTTGCCGCTCGCCTGATAACACGCAAAACCTCGTCCTTTTCCATGTTTTTAACCCCTTATTATCACACTTTCCTGGCCCTTGACCTCATTGTCATCACTTCCTCCGCCACTACATGTGTATTCTCTGTTATAGGCCTCTCCAGGTCTTAGCTTAATGAGTCTTTTAATATCGCGTATTTATGTGGCGTTATTTGCGTTATATGTAATATATTATAATAAAAAGAGAAAGAAAGAGAAAAGGCAGAAAAAGAAGGGCCGAGCGAGTTTTTTTGGCCTTTTTTGGAGGAGAAGGGTTCAGTCCTGGGTGCACGTACACACACGCACACAAAGAAAAAAGAGAAGGTGCAAATATCAAGATGAAAGAGAATGTTATGTGCTTTCCAACATTCGATATAGAGCCCGAGAAAAAGAAGAAGCTAAATTTCTTCAAAATAGGAAAAATCTGGTGCTTCAAATATTTCTTTGATGATAAAGAAATCTTCAATGATTTATTGGAATATTATAATCGTGTGAAATACCGGTTTGAGCTTGGCTCGGTTGGTGCAAGGAACAAGATAATGAAGTATCTCGAGAAAAAAGGGTTTGGACCTGTTTTGATTGAAGACACATCTGCCTATACCGTAAAGATAGACAGGTTTAAGAAGTATGGAACAATCTTAAGGAACTCCATTGATTACGATGAGAAGGGAACGGATAGGATATTCGTAATGAATGATTTTGTATCTGTTGAGGATGCGATTGCGAATGGTGCGGAGAGGGTGGTATAATTCCGAGCTTTTAGATGAGATGATGCAGAGAGGCTATGAGCTTAAAGATGAAGGAAGGTTAAAAGAGTGCTGCAATCTTTGGCAGGAGGTGTGGCGGAGACAAAATATGCTGGAAGTGGTAAAAACACCGGAGCTTGTGTGACCGTCTGCGTGTAGCGCCGTTAACGCAGCGGCGTTCTATCGATTTGATCTCGGATTTGGATGAGGCAGTTGGATTATATATGTTCCCTAAAATGGTTCGAAGTTAAAGTCTAAAATGTAACACCGAAAAAAAACCCGAAAAGCTTTTATATGTGTAAAATATTTGTATGCAACATATAGATCTGAGTTGTAGATACTTGTACTTAAGTACAGGCCTTATACTTAAGTATAGTGACTTTCTTTATATCCCGATGAAAAGATGAAAAAAATATTGGTAATGCTGGCATCTATGGCATTAGTGCTGACAATTTTAATCGCCCCAGTATATGCAGAGGGAGGCGGAGAAGCAATCTTAAGCAGTGCATCTGTTTATTCATTGCAAATTCCATTTATAGAAAACGAAGGTCAAATAAACGATGAAAGTGTAAAATATTATGCACAGACCTTTGGAGGAACTGTCTTTATTACGGAAGAAGGGGAGCTGGTTTATTCGCTTCCGAAATATGAGGAAGAGAAGGCGGTGGAAGGTTGGGTACTCAAAGAGAGCTTTGTCGGCGCTTCTATCGCTGACGTTAAAGGGGAAGAGCGAGCCACAGCCCGGGTATGCTACTTCAAGGGCAGTGACCCCGGGAAGTGGAGAAGTAATATCTCTACCTACAATCTGGTGAGTCTTGGCGAGATATATGATGGCATCGAGCTGAACCTGAAGGCTTATGGTAACAATGTCGAGAAACTATTTTTTGTAGAGCCTGGCGCAGAGCCTGAAAGGATATGTGTGAAGCTAAGCGGAACTAAAGCTTTAACGATTAATGAAGTTGGAGAGCTTCTGGTTGAGACTGGTCTTGGACCTGTAACGTTTTCAAAGCCCTTTGCATATCAGATGCTAGGGGACGAAAAGGAAACTGTAGAGGTAGCTTATATTATTCATAATGGAAATATTTATGGTTTTAAGGTGGGGGATTATGACAAGAAAAAGCCACTGATAATAGATCCGCTTCTGGCAAGTACATTCATTGGTGGTTGGTATGATGATTGGGGTTGTTCCATTGCCCTTGATGGAACGGGAAATGTATACGTAACTGGTAGTACACACTCTTCTGACTACCCCACAACTCCTGGTGCCTATGATGAAACTTTTAATGTTAATTCGGATGTTTTTGTCTCAAAGCTTGATCCGAGTTTAAGCTCTCTTTTGGCAAGCACTTTCATTGGTAGTGGTTCTTTTGATCGTGGCTCTTCCATTGACATTGATGGAGATGGAAATGTATATGTAACTGGTCTGACAGATTCTTCTGACTATCCCACAACCCATGGTGCCTATGATGAAACTTTTAATGGTGATTATGATGTTTTTGTCTCAAAACTTGATACTGATTTACGCTTTCTTCTGGCAAGCACTTTCATTGGTGGAAGTGATTATGAGCACGGCAATTCCATTGCCCTTGATGAAATGGGAAATGTATATATAACTGGTAGTACTGACTCTTCTGACTACCCCACAACTCCTGGTGCCTATGATGAAAGCTTTAATGGTGGTTGGTATGATGTTTTTGTCTCAAAACTTGATACTGATTTACGCTTTCTTCTGGCAAGTACATTCATTGGTGGAGGTTCTCACGATTATGGTGTGTTCATTGCCTTTGGTGGAACGGGAAATGTATACGTAACTGGTAGTACACACTCTTCTGACTACCCCACAACTCCTGGTGCCTATGATGAAAGCCATAATGGAGGTCGTGATGTTTTTGTCTCAAAGTTTGATCCGAGTTTAAGCTCTCTTTTGGCAAGCACATTCATTGGTAGTGGTTCTTATGATGGTGGCTCTTCCATTGACATTGATGGAGATGGAAATGTATATATAACAGGCTGTACAGGGTCCTCTGACTACCCAACAACTCCTAGTGCCTATGATGAAAACCATAATGGTGATGGTGATGTCTTTCTCTCAAAGCTTGATCCGAGTTTAAGCTCTCTTTTGGCAAGCACAGTCATTGGTGGAGTTGATTTAGATCAGGGCTCTTCCATTGCCTTTGATGGAATTGGAAATGTGTATTTAACAGGAGGTACAGACTCTTCTGACTACCCCACAACTCCTGGTGCCTATGATGAAAGCCATAATGGAGGTCGTGATGTTTTTGTCTCAAAGCTTGATAACAGTTTAAGCTCTCTTTTGGCAAGTACATTCATTGGTGGTGACTCTACGGATTATCTCTCTTCCATTGCAATTGATGGAACGGGAAATGTATATATAACTGGAGAAACATGGTCTTTAGACTACCCCACCACTTCTGGTGCCTATGATGAAAGCTTTAATGGTTGGCGTGATGTCTTTGTCTCAAAGCTTGATCTATCAGCTCGAAATATTAATATAACGAAGTCGTGTTTTCCAAATCCTGTCCAACCAGGGGATGTGCTTAATTATAAAATAGAATTTGAAAATAATGGAGATGCTGCTGTAACAAATGTTACCGTAGTAGAGACATATGATAAAAACGTAACTTTCAAGTACTCTGATCCAAGTCCAACCACAGGGGATAACATTTGGATATTTTCACGAGTTAATGCCAGTGAGAAAAAAACGATCAATATCTCAGTTGATGTCAAGTCACCGCTTCCAAATGGAACTGTTCTGCATAATATCGTTAATGTGACATGTCAAGAAGCTGTTTCGGATTCCGCCACGGAAGATACAACTGTTTTAACAGTTCCTCTGTTTAGGATAGAGATAAGAAAATCCGATTCACCGGATCCCGTCCAACCAGGTGGAGTACTTACTTATACAATCGAATTTGAAAATACCGGAAACATAGCAGCAACCAATGTCACCATAATAGACCACTATCCAAAAGGCGTAACGTTCATCTCTGCCTATCCCGCTCCCGATGCTGGAACAAACAACATCTGGACAATAGGAAATCTCTCGGCAGGAGCGTCTGGAACGATAATAATAAAGGTTAGGGCTCCGGAATCGAGAGATTTTACTTTTACGGAAAGTGGCGGCGTAACCGGAGAAGGTTTTGTTATGGTTAGTAAAGACCTATCCACAGAGCAAAAGCCATATACCCTTAAGAATGTTGCTACAATCGAATGTACAGAGACCGACCCTGTAAGCGCCACTGCTACCACAACAGTGAGTGGAGTGCCAGGAACAAGCATAGAGATTACCGAGCATGGCAGTGGCATCTACTCTTCTGATGAGATCTTAGACTTACAGACAAAGAACAAAAGTATTAGCCTTCAAAAAACCACAGATGCCGAATACCAGCCCACTACCTTTAATTTCTCTGACAGCTTCTCTGTTGACTTCACTACCCTGTGGCTGCAGGACATCTGCACCAAGAACATGATATTGGACGATGCATTCCACAAAAAGATAAAGGATGCCTCCTACATCAAGGATGATACGATAACCGAAACGGGAGAGTATGGCACATCAATGGAATTTGACTCTTCTTTCTATGGCGCGGCACACATAGGTACTGTATCAAAGGACGTAACGACTTCAGAAGATTACATCGGCGAGTTCGAGATAACATGGGCAGCAAGAGAAGAGTGCAAATATCTGTTCAACTGGAGCCGTGTTCCGGGAAACGATAGCGAGAAACTGATACGGTTCCTCGTAGATAATCTGGATATTAAATTTTATTGGGCCGAGAATGCAACCATCACCAAATCCAGTGACGACAAGATCATCAACATTTCTACCGATGGGCGCTCGGCCGAGATAATAATGGGTGCGAATAATGAAACAGCAACGGTAAAAGTCGGTTCTGAGACAATCTACGTCTTGGAGGTTAGAACTGAGGACGGTACGCTAAACGTATACGATTGCAGACTGAAAGAAATGTCGGAAAGTGTGACAGGAGTGGGATATGTGATGGTAGATAAGGAGCTATCCAAGGAGCAAATGCAGGTCGTAGAGCATGGAAGCGGAATCTATTCTTCTGACACGTGTTTTGACTCGCAGCAGCTTGATAAGAGTACAGAAGCCGAATACCAGCCCACGACCTTTAAGTTCTCGGACGATTTCGTGGTGAACTTCTCTTCCAAGTGGGTGCAGGGCATTTGCACTAAGGACCAAAAGGCCGGCATAGCTATACATAAGAAGATAAGCGATGCCAATTCTATGGTGGATGATACAACTGCGACTAAGTCCTCAATGGAGTTCGAATCTTCTTTTAATGGATCTATTCATATAGGTGTGAGAACAGAAGAGGCTGCTATTTCTGAGGATTATGTTGGTCTGTTCAATGTTTCTCAGGTTATAAAAATAGGTAATGCAACATCAACATCTACGTCTAATTCGTCTGATTCGTCTGATTTGCCGTATTGTCCATGATTTTAATATTAAAGAGTTGCTAATCAAAGGTTATCTCCACGCAAGGCTTTTTTTGTAGCGATGTATTATACCCACTGTTTTCAAGGTCACATAGTCCCCTTCTAAATAAACATGTTAATCTCACCTCGCATCTTCGCTTACTCTCTCCGCTCCAGCGTTCCGAATTATCTTGGTTACTGGCGCTATAGGTAGTTCAGCCATTTTTTAGTTCTCCTATATCTTATTCTTTTTGATATTCAGTATATAGATAAATAACGATCAACTCCTAACCTATAATAAACAATAAAAAATCTATAGAAATTTGAGCAGATGCGTCAAGTAGGGCTCATAGTCAACCTT
>QENH01000151.1 GCA_003336485.1 Candidatus Methanophagales archaeon | reverse complement strand
GGAGGAGATGAGAATGGAAGAATTTGGGAAGATTAGAGAACAAGAGGTATTTGAAGCGATTACGTGTGGTGAAATTATTAAGGAATATGAGAATGACAAGCCATATCCGAGTATGTTGATCTATCATTTTCGTAAACTTAAAGACACGGCAAAACCAAAGTTAGCGGACCTAACAGGCGGGATCATATAATTTTCAATCTTAAAAAGTCATATTTTTTTAAAAAAATAATATCCAATAGATGAGAAAGCGTAAACATATCTTAACAGACTTTAAAACAGATCGTAACTAGGCCTATATCGTTGTTATTCGGCGATTTACGGCATAGCGCACGCTATGAACGTGCGTTCTTACAGGTGGCGCTCAAGTTGCGGATGGCGGGGGTTTCTGACAGTTATAGACAATGGCACTAACGACGTTCTGGAAAAAAGCCATTAAATTCGTTTTTGTTCCACGAATCAACTCGGTTAATTGAGTTAAGAAGAAAGCCTTGAATGTTTCAACGCTTTTTTTGAAACTGAAGTCGGTGATTTTCCCTCTTGATTTTTTCGCAGCAATCGCAATCATAATCCTGATAAGGAGATAACAGATAAGCGCTGAATAGATTTCCACCATGATGCCATTCTTTGTTTTCGAGAAAATGTGTGACAACTTCAGAATATGCTTGATGTCGTTGAAAAAAATCTCAATGGTCCAACGATTTGAATACAGCTCGTAGATAACCGATGGGGTAAATAGCGCATCAAAGATGTTTGTCACGTAAAATCGCCACTCTCCTTCGTGTAATACCCCGACAAGCCGCAATTCAGTTTTGAATTTTGACTGTTTGCTCTTTGCGAGTTGCACCCTCACGTCCAGTTCCTTCATTTCCTTTAAGGCATTCATTATCTGAGAGAGCCGTTTACCTACCAGATGTGCCCATTTCGGATCGGAAACGGTGACGATCAGCGGGTCACAGCTCTTTTTCAAGCGAGAAACGAAAAAACTACATGCATCAGCAATTTGTTTGAACCGAACAAAGCTCCAGTATCCTAAATCAAATAGATAAAGTATATTTGGGTCTTTTGTGATGAAACGAAACCTGCTGTCATGCCTTTTGCCGTCTGTGACTTGCAGCTTGGTGATTGCGAGGCTCACATTGGAAAATTTCGCATTTAGCTTTAGCGCAGCTTGCGACTTACAAGTGCTTTTAAATAGCTTTTCAAGAATCTTATTGAGCCGTATAATACTCCCATCCACAGAGAAGCAGTCTTTGAATTGTGCAAAGAATAATCTCTCATCGGGCTCGAGCGAGTTGATATAGCTCGTGAGCAGTCGGTTATACACGCCCCTGAAGAACATCCAGTTGGTGTTCGACAGCTTCTTGCTGAGCGCCATGCTGCTGAGCCCTGTTACTTGATCACCCGGATGAATGGAGGAAAATGATGCAGTGAAAAAGGCTACCAGTTTTGATAGGCAGCCCCGCGGAGCCGATTCAATCGCAGACAGCACCATTAGCCAAAAGAAAGGAACAACGGTTAATTTCCTCTTACGCTTGTCTTCCACCCCATATTCTTTCGCTAGTTCTACAATCGCATCTTCTGATAAAAATGCAGAGTACTTATGGAACATCTTTTTCACGTTCATAATGTCTTGTTTCACCTTTACAATATATAAATTTCGATTTTAGGTGAAACGCGTAGCCCACGATTGGTCACAGTTACGACCCAGCCTTATCAAACGTCCATCAATTAATCGCAGAGCCTGATAATTCCAGACACACTTTTGTGTCGCTAAAAAGGATATCCTTTCACCGAATGTCATGGTGGGCATAGTTGTTACATAATAACAAATATGCATGAAAGAGTAGTGGTTACCTCTTTTCTAAAAACTACATGCTATGTCGCTATTTAGCTTAAGTTTACGAAAATGGTTGATCTATGGAAGAGCGCAAAGCGAGAGATCGTTGCATATAGTCTGTGCATATTCGGAAGAAGATGACCTTGCAATAGTTATAACGGCATACCAACCAGATCCGAAATTATGGATGGATTATAGGAGGAGGAAGAGAAGATGAGGTGCATTATTTGCGGAGGTCTGGATATCGAGGATAAGGAAGTGGAAGAGGAGATAAAAGTTGGAAATGACATCGTGATTGTGCCGGTCAATGTGAAGGTCTGTAAGAGTTGTGGCGAGCGATATTATGACAGGGAAACGATGAAGATACTTGAGGAAACGGAAGAGAGAATAGAGAGTGGGCAACTGAAGATTGATCTTATAGGGAAAGTTTTAAAAGTGGTGGGTGCTATAAATCAGCATCAAGGATGATGGAAATGAGAGAGGGGATCGTGAAGCGGATTGTATTTGGAATTTGTAAAAACAATGGATGCCACGCATTTTAATGCGGGGTGGCATGGTTGGGGCTTATGTGTTGTAAAGAAAAAAGAATATAGCTAAAATGGCTCCAGAAAAAGGTAGGAGATGTCAAGTATGAGGTGGTGTAGTATCAAGAGTAAGTAACGGTAGAATAGATTATTGTAATATTTGTAAATCATGTGGAAGAGTAGCGCATATTGAATGTGTTTGGAAACTAAAGGATGTTAGAGTTGCTGGTGATTTTCGGCTCTGTGAATGTGGAACGCGAAATGAGATTTATTCATGCAAGGATTGGAGTACCTATGATTAGACTCGTGCTTAGATTAGGGATGCCGCGGAATTTATTCCGATGGTTGTGTGGTTGGGGCTTCATGAAAAGCCTAATAAAAATGAAAAATTCCAAAAGGTTTATATAAATTGTAATTTTAATTTTATACATGGCGAGGTGACTGAGATAGATGATAGATGTTGCAATAACAAAACTCCGTTCAAAAGGACAAATAGTAATTCCATCAGAAATGCGAGATAATTTTAGAGAAGGGGAAAAAATTGTCATAATCAAGAGTGGAGAACAATTAATCTTGAAAAAAGTAAGCGATTTAGGTAAGAATTTTGAAGAGGATCTTGCTTTTGCTAAAAAAACGGAAGAAGCCTGGCAGAGTTATGAAAGAGGAGAATTTGTTTCTCTACCTGTTGATAAATTTCTTGAAGAGCTAGAAAAATGTTAGAGGTAGAGCATAAACACAATTTTTTAAAAAAGACACATAGAATAAATGACAAGTCTGTTAAAGAACGAGTTAAAAATCAAACTATAAACAAGATACCTAACCAACAGCAATCGTGGATGCCACCGATTTTATGTTGTGCCATTTGGCCAGTACCACTTAAGGAGGGAAGGTTGCATTATGCTCCTCTATAATTTTTAGGTATTCATCTATTAAATGTGCTTTCATTCCGGTAACAATCCTTATCTCCTCCTTACCCATCTCATTTTCCACACACCACTACACCATTCCAGGATTAGACCGAAGAAATTGGCACAGAAACGACAGAATAGATCTTTTACTGGGCTATTGACCCTTATACCGTCTTGGTCACCCACATTATTACTACTACCGTCACCTACAAGGACCATATTTACCAGCTCATTGTTAAGGTTGAAGACGATGCAAAAGGTGCAGTTCCTTACGTCGTTTCTTCCGATGACACCGGAACAGAACGGAACACATTTGAGCTGACCAAAGACGTCTACAGCTACGCGGGAAAGCTACCCGGAAGTACGGATGTGCGTATTTATGTGGTAGCGAACAAGGACGTTTGGAACGATGGCGCTGGTTTAACAGATGTTTCTGGTGGATATGAAACAGAGCTGACAGAAAGAGATGGCAGCATCGCAACCACTAAAATATGGGGTGCCACACTTACAGAGAGTGATTATGACATCGTTGTGGACACAAACCGAAACGGAGAATGGAACACAGGAGAGCCAATAGACAATGAAGTGGACGTTGGATTTACAGCAGTTCCTGAGTTCACCACAATAGCCATTCCAGTTGCCGCTGTGCTTGGATTTGTGTTCCTGATGTCTCGCAGAAGTAGGCATAGCAGAAGAAGAAATTGAAACGGTTGAAAGGGTGATTGGAGCTACAATTTAAAAATGCTCAGGTCTTTCTTTATTTTCATACAAAAATGTTTTTATTTTGAGATATTAAATAAATATGCATGGGAGAAATACTTAGTATACCAATACCAAAAGAAATTAAGGCACGTCTTGAGGAATACAAAGATTTCGATTGGAAACAGTATTTGATTGAAGTGCTAAAACGGAGATTGAAGGAGTTCGAAGTGCAGAATTTGCTAAGCGATATAGACCGGGTGAATGAAAGGTTGGAAACATCAGAAATCCCCAGTTGGAGGCTTATCCGGGAAGAAAGAGATGCTCGTTCTTGATTCCTCCATTTATGCAAGCATCATAGTCAAGGATGAGTTCTATGAGGCTTGCAAGGAACTGGTCAGACAGCGCTCAGCAACTCTCGATCTCTCTTTTGCCGAATCCGCCAACGTTATCTGGAAGCAAATATATCAGTTGAAAAGAATCCCCTCGGAAGAGGCTGATATGCGTGCTGAGATGCTTGTGAAGTTGATAAAATATTCTAAAATATACATATCCAGCGATTTCCTGCCTGATGCAACAGCAATTGCGGTAAAATACGGTATAACTGTTTACGATTCTCTTTTTATCACGCTGGCAAAAACGCTTGACTTAAAATTCGCTACTACGGATGAAAAGTTGCGTAAAATGCTTGGGAAGAGAGAACTCAAAAAAATCTTTTTTTGATTGCTCATCATGCGCTGGTCCTAGATGCGGGTGAATTGGTAACCGACAGTACAAAATGTTTCGGTAAAGTCGAAGGATTGGATGTTATCGAATTGAGAAAGGATGAATATGCTTGCACAAATGGGATGCCCCCGAACTTCATTCGGGGGTGGGAAGGTTGGGGCTTTAGTAGGCGTCATTAATCTGACAAAGTCAAGCTACATGCCAAGTTTGTTTACCGTGTAGACCGTGTGAATAGCAAATTGACCATTACACTCCCGGAAGAGGTTGCTAAAACGATAGGAAACCGACTATGTGCTTCTTTTGAGGCGGGTAAGATGGTTATTCGAGCGATTATTTGCGAATAGAATATATTTAAATGTTTGCATCTTATTGTAAGTAATTACAACGGATGTGATAATGATGACAGAAAATGTAGAAATGGAGATATTTGTAGATGGAGAAGATATAGACACAAAAGAATTCGTGCAAAATGTGATTGGGCGAGCAATTGTCGGTGCTGTTTCGACGTTGAGGGGCGTTTCGGATGACTGGCAGGAGATCGACGTAAAAGTAAAGAGGAAGTGAAAAGATAATATACGGCTCTTCGCTATTTCATCTGGGTAATAGAAACTTTAAGTAACCCAATCGGAGGCATATCCTAGTGAGATTACATTTGTGTTTTTCGAATCGTAACAGCCATATTTCCAAATCATCATACGTCTAAAATGTCTTCAACCGCCTCATGTATCCTGCATCTCCATCAGAACACAACAAGCATAAAGCATCTACTTTCTCGCACGCAGCCCGCCTAATAGCTGTTTTCCACTGCGAGTAACTCGTTCCTGCACTAGTATACCCAGCGACACGATAATAGGTGTGAAGAACGCAGCATAAACGAGCCCTATCGCTGCAATTATACCAAAATCCTGCACCGGCACAAGCGACATCGAAGTAAGCGCTAAAAACCCAAACATCGTTGTCAGTGTCGAAGTCATAATCGCCACACCCACCGTGAGCGTCGTGGTATGAAGCGCATCTCTCGTATCATACCCTTTACCCTTCTCCTCCCGGTATCGCGAAATGAAGTGTACCGAGTAGTCAGTCCCAATCCCGATTAGAATCGTACCTATCATGACCGTAAGCGGTGTGAACGGGATACCAATGAGCCCCATCGTACCGAGCGCATAGATTATTGCGAATAACACAGGTGCAAATGCGAGCAATATCCGTACGAAACTTCTAAAGAAAATGTACAAGATGGTAAAGACTAATATAAGGCTTATCGCTGTCGTTTCCGCACGGCTCTCTTCCATTAGTCGGTCCATCTGCGAAAAGAGTGCGGAAATACTCGCGTGCTTGAACGTGGCTTCGTCTGGCGTGTCTACAAATAGTATCGCGTCGTCTATCTCTTGTACCAATGTCTCATCTATCCCGGTATCCGTCTTTATAATAACGAGCGTAGCAGTATAGTCATCAGTAACAAAATTATCGCGCTTGTCCTTTGGAATTGCCGCAATCTGCTCTTCAAGCGTATTTTTATCCGCCGGAATCTCTTTCAGCAGATTGTTTAGTCCGGTGACTTTAACAACCCCTGGCACACACATAACGCTCTCTTCAATCCTTTCCAGCGCTCCCATCATCTCGGACGTCCTTATATCGTCCGATTGAACCAGAATCGTCGAATACTCATAATCGGAGAATTCATCATCCACTACTTTCCAGGCCACCATTAACGGATCGCCCTCTGGCATCCACATCTCTTGTTCGCTTTCACTTTTAATCATACCCACGCCGGCAAAGATAGGGATTAGGGTGATTGCGATGATAATAATCGCGCCAAGAGACCTTTTAAGCGAATAATTCGCCACTCTTGTCATCAGCCTCGGAATAAGCCGCTCAGTGCCAAGTGTATGCGAGAACCAGGAATAGTCCAGCGTCCTAGCCCCCCATCCTATTCGCTCTTCGAGTATGAGCAGTGACGGTATAAAGAGGAATACACAAAGTGCAGAGAAAGATATGGCGATGAATGACATTAGCCCATACTCGCCAAGCATACGGATAGGAGAAAGAGCCATCGCGGAGAAGGCAGCCATCGTTGTCAAGCTTGTAAAGAACGTATTTCGCCCTATCGTCATGCACGCTTTGTTCAGCGCATTTTCATTGCCATGCGCTATCTCTTCATGGTAGCGGTGAACAAGATGGATGGAATAGTCAACACCAAGGCCCAGCGTAACGGCACCAAACATCGCCGTTAAGAAGTTAAGCGGGATGTTGATGAAATGCATGAGCCCGAAACTCGCAAATACTGCTACTAGCACGGGAATCATGATGACAAAAGGCGTTGTCGGGCTTTTGAATAGCAGAAATGTCAGTATGAAAATCGCGATGAATCCAACGATGATCGAACTCCTAAAACCTAGCCTTATTGCATTATCCCAAGCATAGCCCCATGCAATACCGCCGGTAAGCGTAACAGTAGAACCGCCCACGCGATTCACTTTTGCTATTGTCTTCTGTAACGTTTCTACCAATTCCGTACGCTCGGGAACCTCAGTTGCATCAAGCTTCACCGTGATGAGCGAATACCGCAATTCATTATTGATATAATGCTTTCGCTCTTCGTGCGGTCTTGAAAGTATCCCTTCTTTTGTGCTACCAAGGTCAAGCACACTTGTAACGTTTTTTACTCCTGCGAGATCTGATACCGCGTCTATCAGCTCCTCGGTCATTACGAGTATATCATCTTCAAGCACTGTTTTTGCTGCGATACGATCCACCTTAACAAGTATCTGTGCCGTTTCAGTACCTGGGAATTCGGATTGCAAAAAACGAATCTCTTCCATGTAGTTTGTATCAGGATAAAAGAAGCCGAGGTAGTTAGTATCTATCTCCGTCTCCTTTGCACTTATAAATGACGTAGAAGCGATAACAAGAGCGATTACGATAATCAATAGGTAATAACGCTTTGAAATTTCTGCCCAGCGGTTGAGTAGTCTTTGAATCATTTGCTCTGTATTTCTTTCATTGAGGCGTTTACGGAAACATGTTCAGCATTTATACATTAGTTCCGTACTGACGAACATCTTGTATTTCTAGAGTCCCAACAGACACATCGCCCCCATATTTGGGTTATTAGTTGACATTGTACTCGGACTATATAAGCTTTTCTATTTCGTTTTTGATTGTATATAAAATATAACACCTGACCTATAAATTTTATTTAGGCCGCAGATTTACACTGATTTGATTTCTTCTGTGTTAATCAGTGCATGATCTGTGTATATAATCAATTTTAGTTGAATAATATGCTTTCTCTTTTTTGAGAAAACCGAAAGACATAAAATCGCGTTTTTAATTTTGAGTTAAGATATTAGTGTTTGTTTATGATTTATTGTTTTGAATTTACACCACAGGATATTGATGGATAATGTCCTAAAAGGTCAAAAAACAGGTATAGATGCTTCTTACGAGATAAAAGCGAAGCTTGACATCCCCATCATATTTCTGACCGCATATACGGATATTACGCTGATTAATAAAGCCAAAAGCACAGAGCCGTATGCCTACCTTGTAAAACCGTTCAATTGGCGGCAGCTTCTCGCAGCCATCGAAATGGCGCTTTACAAAAGCCAGATAGAAATGAGACAGCCCGGAAAATCTTCGGTGACGATATTGTTGGCAGAAAATGTTATGATGTATACCATCATCGAAAAGAGCCATGCGAACCATATCCGTGCATTACGCTTAAGGCTTTTCTTGATGGGCAGATCCATGAACATGAGACCCAAGTGATAGCGAAATCAGGGAAATTAACGCATTTCCATAGTACCGCTAATGTTGCGTTACGGGACGAAAAAGGGATTCACAAGTTACTGTCTGTTTTTCTTGCGCTAAACAAGCAGCACACGTTCTCTCTGCACACTGCCTTGCATGGTAAGGCAGGGGTAGAAATGTACAGTAATCTGGTAGATGAAAGCAAAATGGACTATGATCCGAAAGCAAACATATATCTCTTCACTGCCTATGCGGGAACGGAAGTAGAGAAGAATGCACGCAACGCGGGTGCGAAAGGGACATTAAGCAAAGACGCTGATTGGAACATGACAGCGGAAAAGATTGAGGATATTCTGGAATCATCGTAAAAAAAGAAAAAAAATAATAATCGGACTTCTGCAGATGAACGCAGATAATCGTGATTTGAAAGATAAGGTTTAGTTGACGGTCTTCTATCGAGTTTATAAATTTGATACTTTGAGGGACTAGTTTTCTGCGTAACTCTGCGTCCTAAATATGTGGAAGTTATACTATATATACAACAAGAAAATAACACAGAACAGATGGTAAAGAGAGCAGACTTAAAAGGAGACCGTTTTTACAAAAGTGCGAAAGAGTTGGGTTACCGCTCTCGTTCCGCATTTAAACTGTTGCAAATAAACACTAAGTTCGGGCTGATAAGAGCGGGAGATGTCGTACTTGATCTAGGTGCCGCACCCGGCGGCTGGACTCAAGTAGCATACGGGTTAGTTGGCGATAATGGACAGGTATTAAGTGTTGATTTGCAGCCGATGGAAAACATAGCGGGTATAGAGATATTGAAAAGCGACATAACAAAGGAGCAAGAGACTTTAACGGCTATCAAAACGGTGTTGAAGCTAAAAGGGCGCGCGTTCGTGGATGTTGTGATCTCGGACCTATCACCGCAATTGAGTGGAGCTAGAGATTACGACCAGTTTCGCTCCTCTGTACTGAGCACTTCCGCGTTGAATATCGCTTCTGCACTACTAAAAAATAATGGCAACTTCGCTGCGAAGATATTCCAGGGGGCATACTATAACGAATTCTATAAGTGCGTGAAGGCGAAGTTTCGGTATACTAGGGCACATTCGCCTGCTGCGTCTCGTAAAGGCAGTGCTGAGATATATGTGATAGGGAAAGGTTTTACTGTGCGGAAACGAAAAGATGATTTTTAACTTGTTTTTCCTTTTAAATGCTGTATATGGTTTATTTTTTACACAAACCTGAGTTTTTACACGACTTGACGTATATTTTTTTCGCTTTTCCTGATTGGTTCTATCTGCGATATGACTGCCGAGCGATATTCGACGAGTACCGTCCGGAAATTTTCGTTCTTGCGTTCAAAGAAATAACACTCCCATCGCAGTATCTCCTTGTCAGCTAAAAAATTGGACATTACGCCGTCATTGAATACCGTTCTTTATTCGCATACCGATGTAACCAATTTTAACATACTATTAACATGTCTTCGACATATCTTCCGTATAGTTATCACTATCCTTTTTTCGTGCCCGCCTCGCGGCGGGCATCATTAGCGTTGCACCTTCGGCGGTGCGGCTTCGCACGCACTGCCTTCGGGCAATGCAGTCAGGTATAGCATATAAGTGGTAAAGTGGTAAAGTAGTAAGAGGCTACTGTTCCTTCAGAATGCGAAAGCCGAGGCCGTCGTTGCGGTTGCGGGGGTCGCGGCTGCTGCGGTAAGCAGACCGGCAGCACCCGGCGTCGCCGCACCAGCTACCGCCACGGATTACCCGGTAGGCACCATCTCCTTCCCATGCACTGCCGTCAGCAGGTGCGCCGTCGTAACGGCCATGCCAGCTATCCTGCACCCATTCCCAAACATTGCCGTGCATGTCATACAGCCCCCATGAATTGGGCTTCTTCTGACCGACCGGATGCGTCTTAGCGCCTGAATTATCACCATACCATGCATAATCGCCAAGTTTCGATTCAGAATCTCCGAATGAATATCTTGTGCTGGTGCCAGCCCGGCAGGCATATTCCCATTCTGCCTCAGATGGCAGCCGGTACTTGCCCGTGCCTTCTTTCTCATTGAGCTTCTTGATGAATTCGTGAACATCGTCCCACGAAACCGTCTCAATCGGCAAGTCGTCACCTTTGAAATAGGAAGGATTATCGCCCATAATAGCACGCCACTGCTTCTGCGTTACCTCATATCTGCCCATGTAGAACGCCTTTTCGATATTTACATGATGGACTGGCCCTTCATCACTATACCTACCCTCTTCATCCGACGGCGAGCCCATCTCAAACTCGCCCGCAGCTATCGGCACGAACTCCATGCCGATGGTGTTTGTGAAAATTTCCGCTGGTGGGGGCGTTGGTGTTGGTGTTATACTAGGCTCTGGTGTTGTATCGTTAATTTCTGTCGGTGGGATTTCAATTGCCTCTACCCTTAGATTTCGAGTTATTTCACTTGACCAACGTCCATGACTATCCTTAACTCGCAGGATTATCTGATGCGATCCCGGGGTTAAACTTGGAAGGGAAAAGGTCTTTTGATTGCTTAAGAATCCATCTATACTTGATTCCCATCTATATTCGGCTATATAATCTCCACTATCTGGATCATCTCCATGACACGTGAATGTAACAGATTGTTCTTGCCTAGCAGGATTGGGCTTAATGGAATCTACAAATGCAGCAGGAGGATTATTAGTAGGGGGTAGTGTTGACGTTAGTGTTGGTGTTGGTGTTGGTGTTGACCCCTTAGCCATTACAGATATCGTTGCAGATGTCTCATATCTCTTACCGTATTCATCTTTGAACGTTGCCTTTGCCGGGAAGAATATTCTTTTCTCTTCTAATATTTTGAAGGTGTGTGTTATTGAATGCACCTCGTCGGATTTTAGTTCTCCGCTCCAGATCACGAGATTCCCGCTAGAGCTGCTTGCGCCACCTACAGAACTAACAGAGATACTGGAAGGAATGGACTCCGTTAGCGTGATGTTCTTCGCCATGCCGTCTCCACGATTTTGAATTGAAACCGTTACTAAGGCTTCTTCGCCGATTTATGGTTCTTCCAACAGTGTCGTGTGAATGATGTCAAGCTGCGGAAGTACTTTAGTTGAGGTGGGCGTTGCCGTTGATGTCGGTGTAACAGACGGTTTAACGGTTAAAGTGTAGCTATACCTATGCTCTTTCCCATCAGCGCCTCTCCCGTTAATTGTTATTGTATGGTCGCCTACTAGAACAGTTGAGTTCACATTTATCGTTACATGTGACGTGTATGAAGGCTTCGCCCATCCGTACGAAGGTACGAAAGCAAGTACTACACCAGAAGGTTGCCCGGTAGCGCTGAGGCGAACTTGCTCTTCATATCCCGAAACGCCTTCAATCGTAATTGTTGTAGTTATTACACCGCCTTGTTGAACTGCCCCTTGCATAGGATCAATGGAGATGCGGAAATCAGGTGGAGGTGGTGAATATTGCCAAATCGCTAAGATTATGGTTACTACAATGGCCACAATAGCAATTATTAAGCCTAAATAACGAAGATTCTTATCCCCTGGTGTTCCATTTTCATTCGACATTTTTATAGCATAAGTTATTTAAGTACAAAACCCCTCTAAGATTACTATGTATGATGGGATATAAATGTTTTTCGATTTTTTTAGTGGTTTAATCCCTAACGAAGTTGCTATTTGGTCATATTATTATAGGCGGCACACATAAACCTTTTTAAGGGATGAAATTTAGCTATAATGTAGAAAGGAGGATAAAAATGGAAACAATCGACTATTCAAAGGATTTTTTGTTGAGTCTATTTGAAAAAACTGGATTAGAGTTATCTAAGCCGCTGATTAGGATGCTGGCAACTTTGACCGTCTGCCTGTTAGGAGGGGCGAAAGCGAATCTCGTGTCACTTGCAGTAGCGTTGCCCATTGATGGTACCAATTTACTGGTTCGCATGCAGCGAATTCGTCGCTTCCTCTCCAATGAAAGGATTTCACCAACACTAACACTTATACCGCTGATTCGCCTGCTAAGACCAATATTGTCGAAATTAGACGAAATCGTGCTGACAATGGACAGGACGGAGTGGAAGAAGCGTGGTAAATGGATTAATATCCTCACTGTTGCTCTCAGCTACAAGGGTAGGACAATCCCATTATTCTGGATTGTATTTGGTCGTAGGGGAAACACCTCCCTTGAACACTGGAAGCAAGTACTAGCCCCAGTGATAGAAGCGCTGCAGCAGATGGATTGGATTTCTGCCGGAATATCCAACAAACAACCTTCGAACAGTTCAAGATGTTCATTCTGAGAATGATAAAACCGTTTTTAGATGCATGGAGTTGGAAACTACCCGCGCTTGACTATGGTTAAGCAATAACGGGTATGGACAAGGGAATGAGGGAAGAAGAAATGCATTTTATCGCCAGGGTAATGTGTATTAGCGCTATTCACCGCTGAAAAAACCTTGTTACACACGCCAAATAGACCGAGTTGCGATTGCGGATAAATGAGTGTATACAAATGCTATTTTGAAGAGCCACCTTCGGCAAGAACTCCGGTCGCGTAATAGGATTGCATTGCATCAGATTAGGTCATTAGTCTGGTGTCATAACATAATTCTTCTAAATGCTAGAAAAGTGTTAGCTACTGAGGTATATAAAGTATATTTTTTGCCACCGAGTACACCGAGAGGACCGAGTATTTTCCCCCAGTGTGCTCTGTGGTCTCTTTGGCTATCCTTTTTGAAACCCATTTTGCTTTGGAAGAGGAGATGTGTAAGAGAATAAAAATCTATTCTAAATTTGAAAAAGGTGGTCGAGATCAGTGCCTGCACTATTATTAAAAATAATAGGATATGAGGTGAAAGGAACGTATGAATATTTCGGAAATTGAGAGGATAGAGAATTGTAGAAGTTTATGATAATGAGGAAAGATTAATACATTTAAAAATGTTTATGAATACAAGACATTTAAAGAATAGAGGTAATAAGATAGGATGTTTGATGTATCTGAAGAGCTGATGAAGAAAGAATTGGAAGTTATTTCGAAAACGGGGTTGTATAGAGATGGAGAAGAGTTCATTAAAGAAGCGGTCAACACACTTTTGGCTGCGAGAAAGGACTTAAGGGTATCCATTGCTTGTGAACTATATAAAAAAGGAGAGATTTCATTGGGTAAAGCCTGTGAGATTGCGTCTTTAAATATCGAGGAGATGAAAGAGGTTTTGTATAAAAGAGGTATTAAGCGAAGAGAGAACGTGAGTGCGGAGGAGATGGAAAGCATGGCGAAGAAGGCGATCGAACTTGCAAGGCGGTAGGATGCGGATAATAAGTGATACCGACTTTTTAAGCTCTTTCTTAAAGATTGAGCGATTGGAATTGGTGAAAGATTTGTTCAAGGAAGAGAACTTATATATCCCAATAGCAGTTCTTGGTGAGATTGCTAAGACCGATCTGATTACCGATTTATTGGATAGGAAGTGGATAATAGTGAAAAGGATAAATTATGATGATTTGAGAGAGATGGAAAGCGTTGAAACGTTCAAAAATCTGGGTTCTGGTGAGAAGGAATGTTTAGTGTTGTGCAAGCAGTTTCGAGATTCGATGTTGCTTATAAGCGATAATAAAGCGAGGGAAATCGCAAATAAAAATAACATCGCGGTGTTGAACATTTCAGCATTTTTGCTTGCGTGCAAGGATGTAGAACTTTTGAATAGCGAAGATATCGCTACTATTATACATGATTTAAAGGATAAAGACTACTATGAGTTCAGCGAGGAGGAGAGAAGCAGACTTATAGTTTGATGTTTTTTAAAAAATTGCAAATGACCCGTAATTCGTAATTCAAGACAGATCGTAGCACCGCCACTATATCCGCTTATACCACTTAACCACCCAGAAGATAGTAAATGAAAAGAGCAGAGTCAATATAACCCACACGATTTTCAGGTTACTCTCTTCTCCGTCCTCTTTTACCGACACGTTCCAATCGTGAAAGAATGCAGCAGTGAAATAGGAAGCGATTTCAGCGTTCTCTATTATTACGCCCGTTTCTCTGTTATGGATAGAATTAGCGTTCCAGTTCAGCGATGTTATAATCACTTTCCGGTCATCAACAATTAACCCCTTGTTATGTATTTTCACCAGCCCCAAACGATTTAAATCAGCTAATTCCGCTTTTAAATCCAAATCCTCGGCCTCCGCTACCTGCCTCAGCCACGAAATGACCTCGTCATTATTGTTATTCCCATCCAAATATTTTGAGTCCAGCAGCACTTTTACTTCACAGCCACGTCTTGCTGCTTCTATTAATGCGAATATGAATGGGTTGTCCGCATCAGCCCAGAATCGGCTAGTTGAGAACTGCTGCACAAGAATACTCGCTTTCGCTTCGTCTATTGCACCCAGTATCGTCTCGTTACTCATAGCTGTATCAGGCGCTAAAACCGGGAGCAGAGTGAAATTACAATTCAGTGTAAGAGGCGTAAAAACAGGTATGTAAGCGCTTTTGAGTATGTCACGGCTAATGCTTTCGATTTCTAACCCCTCCTGTAAATCTAGTTTGCCACGCTGGAAATCGTCGATGAATACAGCTTTGAAGTAATTCGCCACCGCTTGATCTCTTATAACAATGCCCCAGCCACGGTTTCCGAATGTGTTATCATAAGGTATCCCCGTTTTTTTCCAGTTTTCGGTCATTATCATGGTTGTTTCGCGGTCAATAACGACGTATTTGGCATGGTTTATGAACGGATCGTTAGCAAAACGAACTTCGCCGCCTCTTGCCCGTATCTTAGCCGCAATATACAGCTCTTCATCATGAATCCCGCCAATTGGGCTACTTTCAAGCAACAGAAACACGCCGACACCCCTATCTAAGGCATCCAAAACGAGGTCCATGAGAAAGGGGTTTTCAAACTGGTACAAATTGATATACAAGGATGATGAAGCGTTATCCAGCTCGCTCTGCAAAATAGAGAAACTGCAATCCGGCGATACAAACGCGGTTACTTCTCCAAAAGCGTGGATAATTTCGGGTGGGGAATAAGAAGCGCCAAGAGGTAGCAGAATCCAATCCTCGCTCTGGCCCGCATCGCTAACGCCCCCGCGTTTGTATACCATTCCCTCTCTCGAACTCTTCAAAGGCTCTCCTTGCCAACCCTCGCACTTGTACTCGGAATCACCATATATGATGACATCCACCGTTCCCCCGCTCTTGTCTTGTAGTATTACTTCATCGCCACTATTACGTAACGCAAAACTGCCTTCTGCTTGCAGTTGCCGCACTTTAGGGTCCGAATCAGAACCATACTCGAAATCAGGAATAATTGCTTTTCCTGTACTGCTACGCATTTGCGCTACAAATACCGATGCTGTCCTCGTAACGTATACTGTCTGATCAGGGGCAAGACTAAAAGAAGGGAATATGATTCTTCCTTCATTATCTGTTAGACTCCAGCCACAGAGATCAATGGAACGAGTGCCGGAATTAGTTATGGCAACGTATTCGTCCAGCTCGTTTTTCGTTGCTGTGTTCGGGTAAATCGCCGTTATCTGCATATCTGATTTAGTTGATGAACGAACAAAGCCACCTTGTGTTGCGATTATAGAAATAGCGAGTATGAAAATAAGAGCGAATATAAGTGTTGCAACGGTATATGGACTATTAGATACTGTTTTTTGGGGCATTTGCAATTATATATAAAGTATAAACGACACTTATTTGATTTTTTGTTTTCCTTTGTTGGAGTCGCTGGGCTATTTTTAACGCTGTTAATCTTTTCACCGCATTTTTTGGTAAAGCTTTTTGCTTGCAAAAAGGTTTGTGTTAATCCGTGTCAATAATTGATTTTATTTTGTTTTTGAAATCTGTGTACTCTTGTAGTTAGCGAAACGAGCTAAGTTAAGGGGGTGATGTGCACGGTACTAATGGCAAATAATCTGCACCATGTTCTATACCATCAGAAGAGTATATGACATTAGGAGAATAGTAAGGGCGTGAATCACCAAGTCCATCGCCATTCCAATCCTCACCGGTATAATCAGCCCAGTAGTTCCCGCCAAGATAGGGACCGCCAAGGATATTTGTACCAAATGTTTTTTTGATGTTCCATGTGTTGTCTCCGTCATCGTCCCTAGCATTATTCGTATTGTTGAAGTAGTTGTTGTAGATCCTGTTGTTGTGCGAGGAGTGGAAGTGAATGCCGGCATAGTTGTTCGTTGCGGAGTTGTTCGTGATGGTGTTGTTCGTAATGGAGTTGTCGTATGAAAAACGCAGATTGATGCCGTCGTACTCGTTCGAGAAAACGGTATTGTTAGTAATATTATTATTGTTGCTCGAAGGAAACAGGTAGAAGCCGTAGCCGTTATCTCTGACGGTATTGTTATTAATTGTGTTTTCGCTTGATGCATTCAGCAATATACCTATATGGTTATTCGAGACATTGCTATCTGTAATGGTGCAGTGATCCACATCAGAGCCAAGATATATCCCGGCATTAAGCCGGTTAGTAGCATTCATAATTGTAAATCCGCTTATAGTTACATAATCCGCAGTCACCTCAAAGACATGGTCACTTCTGCTTCTCGCACGAACAAAGGTAGAGTCCGAGCCGTTTCCAGATCGTAAGGTTAAATTAGTCACGTTTACATTCACATTCTCTATGTAGGACCCATTTGTTACGATTATCGTGTCGCCGGCACTCGATATATTTATCGCATCCTGAATCTTTGAGAAATTAGCGCTGCCGTTTTCTGCTACATACCAGGTCACGGCAGATGATGTTCCAGAAAGGCATAGGAATAAAAATAAAATTGAGGTACAGCTAATTCCTAGCCACCACATTTTTTCCCGCATCTTTTCATCCGCCGTATACCGCCACATCATCCCAGTATTGATCTGGTTGGTAGAAGAGATAGAGGCCTATCTTGCCGTTGAGGCATTCAGCAGTATTCAGTGTAGTTTTCTGTTCCCCATTGATGTACGCTTTAAACTCACGACCTGACACCGCGACTTTCACGTGTAGGTCTTCCCCCGCCTCATGACCCAAAGTTTCTTTCGCCAGATCAGCACCCCAGCGACCATCCTTTCGGGCATGCCAGTATATATCGTTGGTCGTTGGACGAACTATCAATGCGATACCGTTGTCTTTATCCTGCGCACGCACGAGCAAGCCGCCATCTTGCGCATTTGAGAGGTCGGCTCCTATTACGTAGTCTTGCCATTTCGTGTCACCAGCCATAGAGAATCGATAGGTCCTAGCGGTAGCGGTATACTTACCATCGTTTTGATCGTCTAAAAACTGTACCTCCCAGTCTCCAACTTCATTGCCAAACCCCGTGGCATTTCCATCATCGAAATCAGCCTCAAAAAGAGCTACCTTCGCCTCTGATGGTGGCTTGGGTGTCTGGGTAGGTGCCAACAATTCTTCGCCCTCATAAAGTGCGTTTAGCTCTTCTGTTGAGAGAGTGCGATTATAGATTCTGACTTCGTCAATTGTGCCCGAGAAATACTGGCGGTGAGATGGATTGGAGCCAATATGAGTGTAATTCCAACCGGGTCCAAGCATGCCCTCTTCTTCATTTATCAACGTACCATTTACATACAGTTTCACTGTCTCTGCGTCCTGATCGTAAACAGCAGCTACAAAAGTCCAATCGCCTATTGTAACAGGGCTATAACCCAAAACGCCCTTTGAACCACTAAATGCGGACCAGCCGGTTCCTCCACCGCGTGAATCGATATTTATTGTGCGGTCGTAACCCCCAGCATCGCAAGAAATAACCGTCCCTTTCGAAGTGCTGTTAGATCGTGCCCAGGCGATCATGGTCATCTGCGGCATTACGTCCGGATTTATATTGACAGGAGCAGAAACGTAGTCATCTAACCCGTCAAAACACAATGCCTGACCTTTATAGCCCGGTACAAAAGTGGCACCATGATTTGTACTATTATTTGCCGTTCCAAAATGGTCTACGAAGTCACCATCAAAAGGATAGTATGCTACAAGTCCCACCTCAGCAGTAGGCGGTGACGTTGTTGACGTTGAACCGTCGCTGTATACAACCACATCATCCCAGTATTGGTCTGATTGGTTGAAGAGATAGAGACCTATCTTGCCCGAAGAGAACACAGAAGTATTCAGTGTGGTTTTTAGTTCGCCGTTGATGTAACCCTCAAACTCGCTCTCTGAGACTGCGACCTTCACGTGTAGCTCGTCCCCCACCTCATGACCTAAGGTTACTTTCGCCAGAGCTGTGCCCCAGCTACCATTCTCTATAACATGCCAATATGTCTCGTTGTGCTCGGGGCAAACTACCAAAAGGATACCGTTATCTTGATCCTGCGCATGCACGAGCAAGCCGCCATATTGCGCGTTGGAGAAGTTGGCTTCTATTACGTAGTCCTGCCAGGTCAAATTACCTGCCATAGAGAATCGCTTGGCGCCCGTAGTAGCGGTATACTCGCCATCGTTTTGATCGTCTAAAAACCGTACCTCCCAGTCTCCAACTTCATTGCCAAACTCCTGGGCATATCCATCATCGAAATTCTCATCAAGAAGAATAACCTTCTCTTCTGATGTTTGCCCGGATGTAGGAGCCGACAGTTCTTCTCCCTCATAAAGTGTTTTGATCTCTTCTGTTGAGAGAGTGCGATTATAGATTCTGACTTCGTCAATTGTGCCCGAGAAATACTGGCGGTGGGAGGGATTGGAGCCAATATAAGTGTAATTCCAACCGGGTCCAAGCATGCCCTCTTCTTCATTTATCAACGTACCATTTACATACAGTTTCACCGTCTCTGCGTCCTGATCGTAAACAGCAGCTACAAAAGACCAGTCGCCTATTGTAACAGGGCAATAACCCAAAACGCCCTTTGAACCACTAAATGCGGACCAGCCGGTTCCTCCACCGCGTGAATCGATATTTATTGTGCGATCGTAACCCCCAGCATCACAAGAAATAACCGTCCCTTTCGAAGTGCTGTTAGATAGTGCCCAGGCGGACATTGTCATCTGCGGCATTACGTCCGGATTTATATTGACAGGAGCAGAAACGTAGTCATCTAACCCGTCAAAACACAATGCCTGACCTTTGTAGCCCGGTACAAATGTAGCACCATGATTTGTACTATTATTTACCGTTCCAAAATGGTCTACGAGGTCACCATCAAAAGGATAGTAAGCTACAAGTCCCACCTCTGTAGTTGGCTGTAGCGTTGCGCCGCTGTCTGATACAGACACATTAGTACCTGAATTAGCGATACCAAGCGAAGTCAAAATAGCTGGTGAATCTCTCTGCCCGCAAACCGGACCTACACACATAACAGAAAAAGCTAAAACAAATAGCCCAAATATTATTTTCTTATTTACATTCATGTTGTTCATTTCTCCTTTGTAATTTTGTTTCAAAAAAGCTTATGTATCCTTACCTCTTAGAGCATAAAAACTTTTCGCTTTTTTTCAACTCAAAAGGCGTATTTATGTTTTGAAATGTCTTCAAGTTGGGGTCTATCACACGTATACGATTTACCGGTAAGAAGCAAACATTTTTTAGTTGCGAAATCACATGATATATCATCCCATCGCCCGTTTTTACCGCGTCTCTTATCGCAGCTAGTATCGAGTCTCTACGATACACCGCATGTAACGGCTCTAGCATTCCGTTTTCCCATCGCGGCACTACTGCGTCATAGCCACTAGAGGCAATCTCAAATAACAAGTTCACTGCGCTTTTATTTACAAATGGCATATCGCATCCAATGACGAGCGAAAAAGCAAAAGAAGCCTGTTCTAAGCCAGATAAGAAGCCCGCGAGAGGTCCAAAGCCATTCAGAGAGTCAAAAGCCAAATTGATTTCTTCCGACACTCTAGCTCTGATTTGTTCGCCCTGCTGCTCGTCTCGTGCTGCTACTATTATCTCATCTGCCAGGCCTGAGATATTATCAATAGCATGCTGTATGAGTAATTTATTATCTAACGAAGCGAAGCATTTATCGAACGAATGGAACCTTCGGCCTTGCCCGCCTGCCAGGATGAGTATTGTCTTTTGCATTTCCAGTTCATTTAATACTACGAGATTACGAGGATTTATTTAACAGATACAAAAAAGCAACAATCATCTACCTTTTTGGACATATACAATAAAATGAGAATGTGTGTGATAATAGAAAGTTATATATGTACATACTGCCTGGACTTAATAGGAGTAAGAGAAATGAAAAAAGTAGAGGGCTTGGTTATCGTAGGGTGCTTACTGATGTTTGTGCTGAGTACTGTTGCAGTGGCAGCAAATTCTAATGACAGCGAATTCAGGTATGAAACGAAGACAATAATACTAAATAATGTGTCAAATTCATTCCCTATGTTTAGCGATGCAGAATATGTAAATTTTACAATTGGGGATAATACAATTAATCTTACTTTAGATCTGAATGCTTCTTTTGATGGCGTATGTAACCTTGCTAACCTCACGGGCACAAATATCTCTGCGGCTGGTTCATTTGCCAAATTAAATTATTCGGTAGAATCCTATCAAGCAGAGACATATGACCAAAAATGGAAGTCTGCCCCTTATTTTGATGATACAGAGAATAGGCTCCATTTACTCGATGGTTCTGGCTTGATAACGACACTGAACCTAGAACTAAGAGAAAACGCCTCGAATGTGACGATCCCAAAGGTTGTTGGCTTTGGCGATCTTGTCGGACAATATCAAATTGTAACAGTTGCACATGGCGAAAATTCGACTCATAATGATCTGGCATTAAGTATGCGCGGTCTCGGCTATACCGATCTGTATGTCCAATATGCGCCGGATACGTCATATGAAGAGACACCGTTTATTCCTACTTTCTCTCAGTCTCAAATGGTACAAGCGATTATATATTCGACTATCAGTGGGTCAGAATCAGCAGTAGGCTATATGGCGAATATATTAGGCGTTTCCGGTGGTGCAGAACCAATCTTAGGGGTATCTCATGATTGGAACTTATCATTGGCTATTGATGCCCAATATTTCCCAATAACATACAGGAACGACTCATATAACCAAACCTGGGAACTTTCTCCATATTTAGATGATACCGAGAACAGACTCTATTTACTCTCGGGCGCTGGCATGTTTACAAGATTAAATATCGGACTAAAAGAAAACGGCACAGATGCAACAACCCCAAAGGTTGTCGGCATCGGTGATCTTATTGGTCAGTATTCAATCAAAACCGTTGCACAAGGTATAAATTCAACTCATAATGATCTCTCTTCAAATATGATAGGGGTCGGATATGTGGATCTATATGTCCAGTATGCTCAAGATACGACATATGAAAACGTAACATTCATCCCAATATTCTCTCAGTGTGAAGAATTGCGATTATCTGCTAATATCTTTGGCTCATCAGTAGCGTATGTCGCGGATGTACTAGGTCATGCAAAAGGCGTGAAATATCTGGAATTTAACGATGCTATTCTTGATAGCGTTACAATAAATGAAACATTTGAGCTTGAATATCATCCCGTTAATATATCAGGAGAGGTATTTAATGAAACATGGTCAGTCAAGCCAGAGCAGTATAATGATACTCTTGTGATATTAAGGGGGACAGGGAACATAACAGGGCTTGATTTTTCCTTTGATGACCGCAATATAACACACCCAGGAATAAAATCATATGGTTATCTGAGTGGAGATTATAATGTCACAGAAAATATTCTTCCGCATTATATGAATGTTATTGTCGATGGCACAAATGTTGCTGCGATGGATGAGTCAGGGCAAGGCGGATTTGGCATAACATTCGCATGATGTTTTCTCCACAACCGCTTACATCTGTGAACGGTGATTTTTTCAAGAAAGCACCCTACGGGTGCAAATCAATTGTTAGCTATGGCTAAGCAGAGGATGGTTCCAATCAGCTAATTTAGAACCAAAAACTTCGTCTTCTGTCGGGGGCCCCTTCTCATACAAGACGAGTGTCATTTTTCTTCCACAATTTGGACATTTTGGCGCCCATATATTCACATTCGTAACAAAATCATCGAATGTCGCCTGCCTTAAACTTCTCTGTAAATAGCCAGAATGTTTTCTTTTTGTTCTACGGCTGTAAGCACCGTAATGCCGTATCATTTTGAAATTTCGATCAGGAATGTGCAGAATCAACGCTTTAATGAACTCCCGCACGTTCATAGTCACGAAATGCCGCTTGCCCTCACGATCCTCGTACCAGAATGTGACCTCTTTTTCGTCGTATCGGTGCAATCGTGTGTTTGCGACCGCGGGATGCCTGATGTAT
>QENH01000152.1 GCA_003336485.1 Candidatus Methanophagales archaeon | reverse complement strand
GTGGGCACGGCTGTTGTCGTACAGACGTTTGAGGGCGACTGGGCGAAACCGGTAGAGGCTACGGATGTTGCGAAAGAAGGAGATGTGATAGTGGTTTATGCCGGTTCGAAGCAGGTAGCCATATGGGGAGAACTCGCATCATGGAGCTGTAAGCAGAAAGGTATTGCGGGTATTGTTATAGACGGCGCGGTACGAGACGTTGCGGAAATAAGGCGATTGCGGTTTCCAGTATTCGCGAAATACGTGGTGCCCAATGCAGGCGAGCCAAAAGGGTTTGGGGAATTAAATGCTGAGATAACCTGCGGGGGACAGGAAGTGGGACCCGGAGATTGGATTATAGGCGACGATAACGGTGTTGTGGTCGTTCCGAAGGCGCGTGCATATGAAATAGCAAGGCGCGCGAAAGAGGTCTGGAAAAACGAGGAGCGAGTGCGAGCGGAGATAAAACGAGGGAAGACATTATCCCAGGTGCTGGATTTGTACGTGTGGGAGAAGAAATGATGGTGTTAAAATTTTGTATTTGTATTCAGTTCAGTTCACGATTGGTAATAATGTCCTCACTTGTATACGCGTCCTTTATTCCCTCATCTGAAGAAGATTGCATTCCATAGTCACGCACATACATGCACCAGATCATAGCCCGCATGCCTTAGCCCTTCAGCAGCAACAAGAGGTGAGTGGGCATTATCTATCACTAATTTCAGGTGGTTATTGTCAATTTTTCAATCTCTCTAAATCGCGTTAAACCCGTTGGTTTTGCTTTTTCTCAGCTCTTTGCTCCGTCATCCTATGGCCGTTCTGCGACCGTTCTTAGCAGTTAAAAAGTGCGCACTTTTTGCTGTTCTACAAATGTATAATTTGTTTTGGATCTGGGGCATGAGCTCTGGTGGATCACCAGGTCTTAGAGCTCATAAATTGATCTTATCGTATAAATCTTCCAGGAAGTGCTCTTAGCGCATTCATGCTCGAGTCCCTCGAGTGAAAGTTGGCTGTAGTAATGGGAAATTATAAATATCTTTCTTAAGATGTTTTATCTTTCTTTTTCTGCATCTTTTCTTTTAATGCTTTAATGGTCTCTACACTTATTGCCTCGCCCGATTTATTACCCACTTCCCGCTTTATTTCCAGACTCTTGTTGTAGTTCTCTAACGCTTCTTCAAATCTGTTTGTCAGTTGATAAACTATACCGATCTGGTGCAGGGTTGCAGCCTCTCCGGCTCGGTTTCCTAGCTCCTGCGCTATTTCCAGACTCTTGTTGTAGGCAAAAAGAGAATCGGGGAATTTATAGATAGATTGCAGAATCATACCTTTCTGGTGAAGGGCACTTGCAAGCATATTCTTATCGTTCGTTTTTTCTGCACACGTTTTTGCTCGCTCTGTCAGTTGTAAAGCCGAGTCATAATCAAAACGATCATAAAGCAGATCGCCAAGTCGCAGATTTAATTCTAACGCCTTTTCATACTCCTGCCCTAGGAACAGATGTTCGGCAAGTGAAATACCAACGAGCCATTTATCTGGTGCTGTATCGCCCATAACTTCAAAACAGCACGCTGCCTGTACATGCGATTGAATCATTACACTTTCTGGTAACTCATTCCTCCTGTACTCGCGCAATGAATGATGTGCAAAGTCGTATGTTTCTCTTTCCAATCGCCTGAAAACTACACTTTGATTTAGTTCATCTTGCAGTTTTGTTATCTCTGCATTTTCGATTTTTAGCATGCATGCTATTAAGGATAATGGTAACGGCGGATGCAGAACGCAGAGATAATTCGCCCGATCTTTCCACTTCTGATCTAATCCAGAATAAATAGCCCGTGCGGGATCTAATGCGTCCGGCAGGATTTCCTGGACGTTTTCAAGATTGGGATCTCTGTCAGATCGTTGTAATATATTGAAGCAACTCACTAAACAAAGTGGATCATCTAGGTTCATTGTTAAAAAATCCGCCGCTAGATCATCAATCGACAAGTCATATCTTAGCATTGCAAAATCATTTATCTCGTCTGCTCTCATTCCACTAAGACGAATCTCGGTATAACCAAATCTATCAAGCTCCTGCCGCAGTTCTATATATTTCGCTATACTCTCTGCCTCTAAACGAAAAGAGATAACAAAGACGATTCGTGGCGGTAAATTCCGAATCAGATCCTTTAACAGATGAAAGTCCGGTTCTGATGACCACTGAACATCATCGCAAAGAAGGGTAAGGATTTGATTATTTTTTAGCTCTCCGCTCAAGCTGCGGAGAGTTGTGAGAAATGCTGAAAGTAACGGACTATAGTCTACTGCTTCTCCAGATAGCAATCCCCTAGTCGCTGCTGCACCGGCTTTGATACCTGCTCCCGCAGGTCCTGCAAGTGGAGATGCATTTTCTAAAATCCCTAAGAGCACATCGATAGATCTTTTTACTTTAGAATTCCCCAAAGCTTTTTTGAACCACCCAAATTTTCGATGGCCCAGCAGTTCTGTGAGTAAGACCATATAACTGGTAAATATCATACCTGGTGTCTCCAGAAAGTCTACTTTTATTGCTGGACTCTCTAATCCACCTGGTTTATTCTGAATCTCGTATTCTGCCCAATCTAAAAAGGACGTCTTACCGGAACCTCGAGCACCTGAGATCAATATCGTTTGCCCCTGTGGTATCGCCAATGGCATAATATCTGTCAGTTCCGTCCTTTCTGTGAAGCGCCCGGCAAACTCCTCTGGTGGACAAGGGCCATAAGATACCTGAACTTTACCGTGATTTCGGGTATTCATTTTTACCTCCGCGCTTTCTATTAGGTTAATGTATAGTATGCCTTAAATAACTTCATCCACCCCACTCACGACAATCAAACTCAGAAGGAGGAATATAAAGAACCTTTGCATATCCCTCTCTTACAATCGTTTTATTCAGATTTGTTTCATCAACGTAAACAACCGCCAATATCCGGTAGTGTGTATCATATTGCCTCATATCATCCACATCGAGCTTAACCTCTTTCCAGATGCAGGTTTCATTCAGAAACTCTTTCGCTTTTTCATATCCTTCTTCGCCTATCTCAAGTGCATCAATCCCTACTAATCTTACCCTTTGGATCCCGCAAATGTTGAAATGAACGTCAATCGTATCACCGTCAACCACGTTCTTAACGTATCCGCTCCATAGCTCTCCCTTCTCTAAATCCCTAACGCCAAAAGTCCACTCTGAGTTATTACGCATCCAATATCTGTTATCGCTCTCGTTATCGTTTACAACGCGGGTTCTATCTACTACATCACTAACTGCATCTCTCAGGATTATCGATTCGTTGTTGTTGTCTATCCAGCGATAAGAAGGGCTAATAGTAATATAGGCTCCTGGGTAAAGGATAGTGCCTTCGGCTATCCATACACTTGCTGTCGAGCCATTAGTGGTTTCTAAAGTCCAATTTCCGATGTCTACGCTTTTGTTGGTGGGGTTGTGTATAGCGACCCATTCGTTGCCTTCGTCGAGTCCCGCAGGGTTTTGGTCGAAGGCATAGATTATAACTCCAAAGGGCGGAAGGTCTATATAAAAACCTCTTTCATATCGCAAGC
The DNA here is from genome assembly GCA_003336485.1 of Candidatus Methanophagales archaeon. Classification (GTDB taxonomy): domain Archaea; phylum Halobacteriota; class Syntropharchaeia; order Alkanophagales; family Methanospirareceae; genus Methanophaga. The sequence continues at coordinate 19,229 of QENH01000152.1, read as the reverse complement.
TGGACCTAATGTTTATTAGTCTTACAACGTTTTAGTATACCTTCAGCTACTTCGCTACAGCAGCGTCCATATATATTTCAGTATTATAGCCCCCTTTTTCTAATTCAAGCGAATGCAACCTTTTTTCTTATATTTGCCTTCTCAGCAGGTGTTAAAGTACTGAATCCCCGAAGAAAAGCTCCCGTGCTACGCAATCCTAAATTTTCGCACGCAAACCGCAGAACTTATCTAATAATTCCCAATTGTTCCCATCCCTCTAAGTCAATTATTTCAAAGTCTTCTGAGGTAGCTCTAAGATCTTCCTTGAATAGGGTATCTCTCTTTGATTCTTTTAGTTCATTGATTTTCTGTTTGAAATTATCAGTCCTCTTTCTAACAATCAATATCACTTCTGCCACCTCATTTGGGGGTACATTCTGGGGGACCTTTATCTTTATCTCATGATTTTTAGGTATCCTTACCATTTGCTTGATTGCTTCCAAGATTTCTTACCTCCTTTTGGTTTTTACGTTTCGCCTAACTTTGTTATTAATTATTTTATTGTTTTATCTAAATATAAGTTCATGCTTTCCCACGCATAAGGATAAAACGCAGACAGGAGAATGTTCATTTAAGAACTGATTAGGAAAATAGGCAGGGGTAAAAGGGATTTGAAGGAAGATTGGCTCACTGTTCAGATAATTATCGGATGATTATGATGATTAGTTGATGATTACAATTTTTTTTTCCTTATCCTGCTTCTTTTCAAAATTCATTCCCTTTCCGCCTAACAACCTCTTTCATATTCGCCAGTGGACCAAATGTTTCTTGGTCTTACAAGGTTTACTATACTCTGAACTCCTTCATTAGCGTAGCGTCTAAATATATCTCTTCAATAATGGGCTCTTTTTCAAAACCAACACCTTGTAACATTAACTCATTTTTCTTCTAATTGCCTTTTGTTAGGCCTATTCATTCATCAAAACTAGCTAGCAGTTCAGCTTTTCTTTGTTCTAGAGAGACCACTTGAGCTTTCAACATCTTCAATTCTTTGTTGACCTGTGCCAACTCTTTCTTGTTTTTCTTGTTCTTAAGGTAGTTGCTACCGTAATTTTCATCTACAAATGCTTCTACTTCACTTCGAACCAGCTTGAAATATGGATTTCCGAATATAACATTAGTGCGGTACTGTAGCTTGCCATCGTTAATAGCCCCTATAATTTCCTCTTGTGTAAGTCCAAATTCTTTTCTAGCGGACTTATCGCTAAGAGTAGCCCCTTTCTTAACCCAAACAGATTTTGCCTCTTCAGGATACATCTGATCTACCCCCTCCAATACACACAACTAACATCTCTTTCTTTTCCGGATGCAGTTAGTGATAATTGTCCAACAATATTACTATCTTATAACAGCATAAATACATGGTTGTCGGAGGTTAATCGGATGGAAGATAGGCGAAGTTATTAAGCCTGCCTGCCACAACATGTCTTATATATTTTTTGCCCGACCCACAGGGACATGGATCATTGCGACCAATTTTCCTTGTTTGACATTTTTTTCTAGCATGGCTTTAGAGCTCTCGTTAATTTCTATGAGGCGCTTCCAATTTTGGTTATAGAAGCATCTGGCGGCTTCCTCCCAATCTTCAGTAGACATTTTCTCGTGAAAATCTGTGTAATAGCTAGATACACAAGATACGTATTACGCAATTACACCCATCACAATGACCTGTGCCGTTCCGCAACTGTGAACATCGTCTCCGGTAGGAAGAGTGCCCGTAACATCAACAGAGTTGTTTAGCGCTCCTACTGCTTCTTCTGCTATGTGCGCAACAAGCGTGATTACTTTTGATTCGCCCGCGACTAGGGGGCCTATATTACTCCATGTTATTTGCCCGTTTGAGGTGTTCATATCTATATTTGATATGACAAAGCTCATTCCCACTGGCAGTGTATCCACCACTTTAACGGGATTGAGCGTACAGTTACCTGTGTTTTTAACGTTTATTTTGTATAACACGTTCATCCAAGAGTAAACCATTGTTGGGGCTGCGGTTTTAGTCACAATTATTCCTGGCGTGGGTGGTGTTAGCTCATAATACGCTCCGTCTGTGACGGCAGCGCCATGAATGGGTTTCCCCTCTACGGATACCGTATTATTTAGTTTGCCATAAGCACCCTGATTTAGGTGCAACAGAAGCGCAATCGTTTTTGTTTCGCCAGTAGCCAAAGGGCCCAGATTAGTCCAGGTTATTTTGCCTTCTGTGATGTTTTTTACTGCCAAAGTTGAATTGACAAAGCTCATTCCCGCGGGTAGTGTATCCACCACGGTAACAGGATTCAAAGCGCAGTCACCAGTATTAGTAACGTTGATCATATATGTCACGCTCGTATAAGCGGCACCCACAGTTGAGATGGCCGTCTTATACACTGTGATTGCGGGCGTAAGAGCAGTTATCAGAGAATACGCACCGTCTGTGACACTATCGCCATGAATAGGTTCCCCTTCTGCTGATACCGTACTATTCTGCGTGCCAGAAGCGCCAGGATTGATATGCGCAACTAGCGTTAGCGTCTTCGATTCGCCAGCGGCTAAAGGTCCCAGATCAGACCAGGTAATTAGGCCTGCCGATGCGTTCGCTACTGGCGTAGCAGAGACAAAGCTCATACCTGTGGGCATAGTCTCTACCACAGTAACAGGATTAAGTATGCAGTCGCCAGTGTTTGTGACGTTTATTTCATATGTCACATCAGTACCGGGAGCACTCGTGGTTGGAGATGCGATCGTGTCTACAGCTATAGCAGGCGAAAGCGCGGTTATCGTGGAATATGCATCGTCTGTGACACCATCGCCATGAATAGGTTTCCCTTCTGCTGATACCGTACTATTCAGCGTGCCAGAAGCGCCAGGATTGATATGCGCAACTAGCGTTAGCGTCTTCGATTCGCCAGCGGCTAAAGGTCCCAGATCAGACCAGGTAATTAGGCCTGCCGATGCGTTCGCTACTGGCGTAGCAGAGACAAAGCTCATACCTGTGGGCATAGTCTCTACCACAGTAACAGGATTAAGTATGCAGTCGCCAGTGTTTGTGACGTTTATTTCATATGTCACATCAGTACTGGGAGCACCTTCTGTTAGTGTTGCGATCGTATCCACAGATACAGCGGGCGAGAGCGCGGTTATCGCATAATACGCATCGTCTGTAACGCCCTCCGCATGAATGGGTTCTCCCTCTACGGATACAGTACTATTCAGCGTGCCCGCAGCGCCAGGATCAATGTGCGCAACCAGTGTAATCATCTTCGATTCGCCAGCGGCTAAAGGTCCCAGATCAGCCCAGGTAATTAGACCTGCAGATGCGTCCGCTACCGGAGTAGCAGAGACAAAGCTCATACCAGCCGGCAATGTATCTACCACTGTGACCTGATTCAGAGCACAGTTACCGGTATTGTTGACGGTAATGCTGAAATTGACAAGGGTAGAAGGTGCACCTTCTGAGACATCACCCACTTTTGTTACCGCTATGTCCGGTTGTATTACCAGGGGATGCCAATCACCACCACTTTTTATATTCCCTGAGGAGTCATAGGGTAGCAAAGTATCCCCAAATCCATCGGCATTCAAATCAGCGCCTGCATAATCAGACCAGTAGTTACCACCGAGATAGGGTCCGCCAAGGATGTTTGTTCCTACTGTTTTCGTGCTGTTAAGTTTATTCTTTCCATTGATCCAGGCATTGTTCTCATTGTTGAAGTAGTTGTTATAGATCAGGTTGTAGTTGCTCGAAGCCTTCAGGCAGATCCCGTCTTTGTTGTTTGAGTATACCGAGTTACCCGAGAACGTGTTATAGTTGCTTGAATCATGCAGGTAGATGCCCCTGTCGTTGTTCGAGTTAACAGTGTTGTCCATAAGCATGTTGTAGCTCGAAGACCAGAGGCAGATGCCAGCATGTTTGTTCGAGTTAACAGTGTTGCCCGAGAGCGTGTTGCTAATCGAAGACAACAGACGGATGCCATCTTGGTTGTTCGAGTTAACAGTGTTGCCAAAGAGCATGTTATTGCGTGAACGAGCCAAACTGATGCCGATACTGTTGTTCGATACGATATTGTCATAAATGCTACAGTTATCTGCGATACAGCTAAGGTATATCCCTGCTTGCATATAACTCGTTGCTCCAGTCACCGTAAACCCGCTTATCTCTACATGGTCAACAGTCACCTCAAATACGTGTTCATCGGGATCAAATGCCCGAACCGTAGTCGTGGCGGGACCGTGTTCCGAGCAGATTTTCAATCGCTTGTTCACTACTATATTCTCCGTGTATGTGCCATTGCGTACGAGGATAGTGTGGCCGTGATCTGCATTGTCTATCGCATCTTGAATCGTTTTTGGATTACTAAGCACGTAAATAGTCGCGGCATCCGCAGTTACTGTAGTAATAGCAGCAAAGAAGAGAACCGCAAAAGTCATCAATATTAATAGGATATTCCAGGATCCGCCTTGTGTCTTGTGCTTCATCATTTTTCCTTTCTGTTATGTTTTGTTCTGTTATGTTTGAACATGTTAACTAAGGAACAGCATCGTATAAAAGCGTTGTATTGCCCATGAGTTTTAGACTTTACCGCGTAAGTGTTTACGTAGCGCAGTTTTGATAATATTAAATAGCTTTAAATTCCGTCCCGTAGTAGGCCACTCCATGCCACGCTTCTCGTTAATAACCGAACTAAGCATCAAATCAGCCTTTGGTTTCAGTTGCATCAATCGTTCATGTCGCACGTTGGCATTAGTTATCGCTTCTATTTCGTCTATCTCAGCGGTAAGAGCAATTGCGAGTTTTATCTTCTCTTCCCGCGCCAGGTATGAATCATGGTCTATCAACCCGCATTCCGCCTTCAGAGTGTTAAGCCGCAACCCAGCCAGGTAAGTGCAATCTACGAGTTCATCTCGGCCCATCCATTTGGTTTCGTAATTCAGGATATACTTCCAACTTGGAGATAACATAGCTCTTCGGTACTCCTCAAAGGTTTTGAGTAGGATCTTGTATCCGAACTTTTCCGGATTCTCATATGCTATGCAGCCGGGATCAATGAAAGGGGAATAGGGTAAGATAAAGGGTACTACTTTCGTTCCAAATTCATTCATAAGATGCCCACAATAATCAACAGTATCCATAACAGATTCGCACGTTTGATGTGGCAGCCCAATCATGAAGAAGAGATCGAATTTGCGGCAGCCCAAATCCAACGCCCATTTTATATTCTCTTTTATTCCAATATTGTTGTAATGTTTCCCAACCATAGCTCTTATTTGCTCGTCATGAGTATCAGGCGAGATTTCGAAGTTGAAATTATAAATAGAATCTGCCACAACCTCGAAATATTCCTTTGGCGCGGTATCGAATAGCTCGAGCACCAACGGATTGCGCATTTTCAGTTTCTTCAAACCATCTAAGACAGTGTATGCATATTTGTCGCCCTGCTGTCTGAGATCGCCAATGACAAATATGGGCGCTTTTGTGTAGTCGATGATTTTTGTGATGTCATCAACTATCAATTTCGGGTCGCGGAAGATAGCTTTCTTGCGATTACAGTATCCTGCGAGTGCATTTTTGGAGCCGCCACAGAAGATACAATTGTGCATACAGCCACGACAGGTCATCACTGCCATGATCGGATAGCTAAGCCACTCACGCGACCACCCGTGGTAGGGGAGGAGACTTTTCAAGTCACGATATTTCAATGCTGATCTGAAAACATTCACATAGTTATTTGAGAATTTCACTTCGTTGGGTACATGAGCGAGAGGATTTATATGCACTTCTTCGTCTTTCCATACCAGATTCGGTATATCAGATAAGGTTGAGCGGTCAAAAGATCGGTGGATGATGGCCTGCATGAGCTGTAGGAGTGGTTCTTCAGTCGAATCACCCCTTATAATGAAATCAACTTCCGGATATTGGATCAGCTCGCTATGGAAGTAAGTTGCAGAAAGCCCACCGAAAATAACAGGTATATCGGGATGATACCGTTTACATATCTTTGCTACTTCAAGACTGCCTTGTGCATGTGCTAACCAGTGAAGATCAATGCCAAACGCTTTTGGCTTTAGCTTGCGTATCATCATTTCAGCATCGAAATCAGCACTGCCGAGCATTCGTGCCGCCAGATTTATTATCCGCACATTTAGCCCTTCGCTCTCTAAATGTTCCATCAGCGAGATGAATCCGACCGGATACATCTCGAATAACGGCGTTGATGGCACTCCATCTGCAATAGGGCCGTACATGAAAAAACGCTTCCTGAAATCATATACCGCAGGCGGGTGTAGCAGTATCAAATGCGTATTCGCGGCACCTATTTTCATTGTTTATAACAACTGATAGATAGTACGTTGGACATTTATATTCATCTCTTTTGTATGCTTACGCCCGAGCATGTTACAGGCACATGCTATGGTTATATGCTGTTTGGATTACTTTCACGAGAAAATGAGAACACAAATTGTTGTTTTGACGGTAGTAACAATAGCAGTTGCATTCGGCGCGGCAGTTATACCTGTTATGGCTGATGATAACACGCTGAACGACCTAACGGAAATCCAGGTAGTAATACACAATAAGACGTACACAAGCGCTAACAGCGTTGTCGATATGGTGACCTACAAGTGGACACCAGGCGGTGGTTGGGCAGAGCTAGATCGTCAGGGAGGCACAAACACCTGGGAATTTGTCGCCGATTGCTGTATAGTGCCCAGTGATCTGACCACGCTTTCGGGCACATGGAACGCGAAATTTATGCCTGGGAAGGTGGCAAGAGCACTTGCATCCGGGCATTTCGCACTGAAAAACTATGGTGCAAACTCTGTTGGCAGTGCCAACAATGTGGGTACTAGTGATGTCACAATAGCAGGCAAAAGAAATGTAGTAAGTAATTTATCAGAAACGGGAAATAACGTAGATATAATACGCGTGGCTATCTATTGCCACCCAGGGAATCATGCCATACGACTATAGCGGAACGTACACCGTGACGATATCCAACAGCTAAACGGAACAAAAACAACAACATTTTTTTCCCTCCTTTTTTTACTTTTTGCCGAAGGTAATAACGACATGAGATTGGAAATGAAAAAAATATTGGTGGCACGATTTTTTGCATTCATGGTGCTAACTGCCAATTACTGCACAATTGCCAACTACGGTAATGAGATCTATCCAACTGCCGATACAGGCGATGCCAAAGCGATCTACGTGTGGCTAGCTCTTGCTTCGGAAGGGCTCATGCCGGAGGCATATTCTGGAACCTACTATCTGCAGATAACAGATAAAGCATAAATGAAAATGAGAAACTTTAACGTCTATTGTGAATATATATTCATATATGCCAGGGCGAAGACGATGTAGGTGCGTAGGTGTCAAGCCAAATTTCCTCCTCTTCGAGCCACGACGAGGAGAGAGAACGCCTAATCCCGAGGTCTGTGAAAGATTGTTATTGAAAGTGGAAGAACTGGAGAGCCTAAGGCTTAAAGATTATCTGCAACTGAGTCAGGAAGAAGCAGCGAAAAGAATGGGCGTTTCGCAACCTACATTCCATCGTATAGTAAGCGAAGCACATCGAAAAATAGCAGAAGCTTTTGTTGAAGGGAAAGCAATAAGGATAGAAGGCGGTAATTATGTGATTTTGAGTGCTAACAAAGAAACACATGTGCCCATTCCGAAGATGACTCCTGGCTGGAAGAGGGGGGGACGTGGACGAGGAGGAACTCCTTTTGTATCAGAATAGAATATATACCTTTATATGCTCATGTGAATATATATTCATATAGGACAAAAAAATCAAAATCTATAGGGAGAAAGATAAAGATGAAGATATGCGTAACCGCAACAGCAGGAGACCTGAATGCGCAGGTAGATCCGAGATTTGGACGGTGCCAATACTTTGTGTTCGTTGATTCAGATACGATGGCGTTCGAAGCGATGGCAAACGAAGCTATCGCCGCACCAGGGGGAGCAGGGATTCAAGCAGCACAAGCAGTTGTGAATAAAGGAACGAATGTAGTTATATCCGGGAATATAGGTCCCAATGCCTTTCAGGTGCTTTCCACTGCAGGTGTTAAAATTGCAACCGGCGCGTATGGCACGGTAAAAGAGGCAATTGAGGTCTATAAAACAGGTGGACTTAATGAGACAGGTACTTCGACAGTAGCTGCTCATGCCGGTATGGGCGCTACGGCACCCGGCGGTGGATCTGGTATGGGTATGGGTGGAGGACGAGGCGGCGGCGGCGGAGGACGAGGTGGCGGTAGAGGGCAAGGCATGGGCAGAGATATGGGATTTGGCATGCAGCAACCAGTGCCTTCGCAGCCACAACCACAAGCGCCGCAGGCGCCAATAACGCCTAAAACAAAAGAGGAAGAAATCGAACAACTATCGAAGATGGCAAATGGGCTGGAGAGAGATTTGGAAGAAGTAAAGAAGAGAATAGAAGAACTTAAAAAGAGGTGAAAAAATGGCAAGAGGAAGAGGATTTGGAAGAGTTTTTTCGTCTGGCTTTGGACCCGGAAGAGGTATGGGAATGGGCAACCCTTATCCATTCTGCAGGAATTTCCCGTGGCTTCCCAGAAGGTGGAGGACCGGAACGTATGGGGCAATAGCTCCAGCTTCAGGGATGTATCCAATGTCATATTATGGCTATCCCTCTCCTTACGGGAGGTGGATAAGATAAGATGAGTGGTATGGGAAGTGGAGGCGGAAAAGGTCAAGGAATAGGACGAGGAGGTCAAGGGCGAGGAAGAATGGGTGGCAGTGGATTGGGCCCCGATGGAGAATGCAGATGCCCCAATTGTGGCTCTACAATGCCACATCAAATAGGGGTGCCATGCAATCAGCAGACCTGCCCCAAATGCGGGTCTAAAATGACGAGACCCTAATGACAAAGAAATACTATATAGGAGGTGAAAAAAATGGGCGGAAATAGAAGGAGAAATATGTATAATCTAACGGGTTTACCGGGTTGGATGCGATTTGGATACTCTCCAGGCTGGATAGGTAGAAGTCCAACCGGAATGCCACCGGGAGCACAGTATCTCACACAGACAGGGCAGATGCCGCAGTTTGCTTCTTGGATGCAGCAGCAAGCACCAGCAAGCGCACCTGTTGCACCAATGGGCATGCCAGCAATGCCGAAAGAGCAGGAGATATCTATGCTAGAATCGCAGGCGCAGACGCTTGGCGACCAGTTAGAGCAGATAAAGAACAGATTGGAAGAACTGACAAAGTAAAGAGTGGAAAGGGGCAATTAGAAACAGGTGGAGAGCAAAATGGGTAAATGCAAGTGCTATAGAAAAGAGAGAATATTTCGCACTTTCTTTCTCATTTTTCTTTTTTAGTTAGTGTGCTATGCAACAACCATCGCCATTATTATGGAAAGCTTTTGTTGATGAAAACCGTTGTGTAGGCTGTGGAAAGTGCACGGGGATTTGCTGGACCGGTGCAATTAGAATTGTAGATAAAAAAGCAGTAGTGGATTTTAGCAGGTGTATATGTTGCACTGCTTGTGTACGGGTTTGTCCAAAGGGTGCCATCCAAATAGCTCCTTATCCATATCCGATTTTGCACAGAGATCAAGAACTGGAGAGGCTAAGAACGCAATTAAACGTTGTAAGGTACAAAGTAGAAGAGATGGAAAGAAGTATCGGAGAGTTATAAGCGTGTAACAAAACGTTAAAAATGGTAAATAGCGTTAAGACGAATATAAAATGCGGAAAATGTGGCAAGCCGATATCAGATGCTGTTTACGAGTTCGGAGGCGTTAAGCTGTGTGAGGATTGCTACCTGGATGATGTAATAGCATCTCAACCGAGAAAATGCGTGATGAAATGATTAAATCGTTAGAAACAAATTTAATAGATGATGTATAAGTATAAGAAAAGGAAAAAAAGAGAGGATGTGAACGTATAAATGAAACTATGTGTTCCCACATTGGGAAATGAAGGATTAGAGGATGTAGTAAGTGAGCACTTTGGAAGATCGCCAACGTTTACTGTTGTGGATATGGTGAATAACAAGGTGGAAATTGTGCAGAACACGGGTGAACATTTTGGCGGTGTAGGCAATACACCGGATCTCGTAGCAGGTGCGGGTGCAGAGATAATGCTCTGTTCCGGATTAGGCCCCCGTGCAATCAACATGTTTGAAGAGTTGGGGATAGAGGTGTATGTAGGCGCCAGTGGTACGGTAAGCGAAGCAATAAGCGCTTTTCAAGCAGGACGACTCAAAGAAGCTAGTGATGCAAATGCGTGTAAAATGCACCGACATTAATGGAACGCACAATGCAGCAAAACGGTGAACGTATGATTATTGCGATAGCAAGCGGCAAAGGCGGTACGGGAAAGACAACAGTAGCAGTTAATCTCGCTCTGTCACTTTCGAACGTACAATTAATGGATTGCGATGTCGAAGAGCCAAATGCACACCTTTTTCTTGATCCGGTGATCGAAGAGATAACGCCGGCGTGTACGCAGGTGCCAAGGGTCAATTACGATTTGTGTGATTACTGTGGTAAGTGTGCTGCGGCGTGTGAATACAACGCCCTTGTTGTTGTGCCGCAAAAAGAAGTCATGGTGTTTCCGGAACTTTGCCACGGCTGTGGGTTATGTTCCTTGGTATGCCCACAAGATGCGATCAGCGAGGAACCGAGGGAGATAGGCGTTATAAAAACAGGTAAAAGTAGTGACGGCAACATTGACCTCGTGTACGGGGTATTGAATATCGGCGAGGTGATGGCAACACCGCTGATCGACCAGGTAAAAGCGACCATTGATCCGGAAAAGACAGTGATTATTGATGCCTCACCGGGAACGGCATGCCCGGTGATTGCAGCAGTGCAAGGCAGCGATTACTGCATTCTTGTTACTGAGCCCACGCCGTTTGGGCTCTACGATTTGAAGCTTGCAGTTGATGTGCTCAGAGTGCTTAAGATACCTTTTGGCATGGTTATAAATAGAGCAGGGATTGGGGATCGGAAAGTGTATGAGTACTGTGAGAAGGAGAAAATTCAGATTTTGCTTGAGATTCCTCATGACACGCGGATTGCGCGGTACTATTCCAAGGGCGTGCCCTTTGTGAAGACGATGCCAGAGTGGAAGGAACATTTTGCAGGGATAATAGATAGTATTTATTTACAGACCACGAGATTAGACAAGAATAACACTTAAACTTTTTAGACGAGAAAAAAATATGAAACAAATAACGGTTATTAGCGGAAAAGGAGGCACGGGTAAGACAACTCTTGTGGGCTCACTCGCTGCTATTGCAGAGAACAAAGTCATCGCAGACTGCGATGTGGACGCACCAGACCTACATCTGCTGGTGCATCCGGAAATCATAAAGCGAGAAGAGTTTAGAGGCGCGAAAGTAGCAGTTATGGACAAAACGCTATGTACCGAGTGCGGAACGTGCGAAGAGACATGTAGATTCAACGCTATCGCGTCGATCGAAGGATCAGGATATGCAGTCAATCCCACACGTTGTGAGGGCTGTGGCGCTTGTGTGTTTACGTGTCCGGGAGAGGCAGTGACGCTGAAAGAACGTGTCTCGGGATATGCATTCATATCAAAGACTAACTATGGCCCTATGGTGCATGCGCAGCTCAATATCGCGGAAGAGGCATCAGGGAAACTGGTCACGGTTGTTAGGAACAATGCACAGCAGGTTGCAGAGAAGGAAGGTTGCGAACTGATACTGATTGACGGATCGCCGGGCATCGGCTGCCCCGTAATTGCATCATTGACCGGCGTGGACCTCGCACTTATCGTTACCGAGCCCACGATGTCCGGACTGCATGACCTCGAACGAATCATGGATGTGACCCGACATTTCGGGGTTGGTTCTGCAGTATGCATCAACAAATACGACATTAATGAAGATAACAGCGCGAAGATCACCGAGTTTTGCCGACAGCGAGGAATAGCGGTTGTTGGCAACATCCCTTACGATCCTGTAGTCACGGAAGCGATGGTTGCAGGCAAGCCAGTGGTTGAATTCTCAAGCGGTGTGGTATCGAAAGCGATAAATGATATATGGGCGGGTATAAATCAGTATGAATGATTTTTAGGGTATTGTACTCAATCCAAAAACGGTAATTTATCCCGTTTCCTGTATGCGAGAGCCTGACATATAGCAATTAAGTTATCCCCTTCAGTTTTAACGTTGATTGCGTATGTACCGATTCTACCGGATTTGCTCACCTCTCCCGCTTCTGCATATAATACGTCTCCAATCGAGGGCGGTTTTATATATGTGATATTCATACTGAGCGCAACAGCAACAGTTCCATGTGAATTTGCAGCCATTTCAAATGCTCCATCGAGCAAAGAAAATATCGCGCCGCCATGTGCCATACCAAACATATTCGCCATATCTGCATTAAATACCAAACACAAGCTCAATATGGAGATTGTTTCAGCCGAGAAATTCAAGATGAGCGAGACCGATTTCAGAACTCCACTTACAGTAATGAAGGCAGTGAATCCGGATGTTGTATATCCTGCTGCTTTTCTTAACGAGCAGACACTCATAGTGTCTCAAGGAAGAAGAGATGTTGGTCTGGATTCGGTATATCCCTCTGTTGAGTGTAACGATGATCCGGACTATTATACAGGAGTAGAGAAATGGGGTGAATACTCGATACAAGAGAGCCGATTTGGACCCTATGTCATACCCGCAGGACCAATACGCAATGCAGTGGTAAAATTCAAGGCAGACTTTGAGAACAAATGGGCTGCACCTCCGAGTATGATGGGTGCATCAACCTACGAGGGCGTTTACATCGCGGCTGAAGCGATTAAGAACGCAGGCACAGTGGAAAAGGAAAAGATTCGGACTTCTCTTGCAGAACTAGAGATGCCACAGATTATTGAGGTGATGCAGAACGAAGTTATAGCATTTTCGCCCGATTACAGAGAGAGTAAATTTGATCTGTATATGGAGCAGTTGATCTGGAACGAAACGGTAGGAGAGACGAGACCGAAGATAGTCTGGCCCGATAGCGTAAAGGAGACGGAGTTTATATTGCCTGATTGGTACAAGTCAGGCGGCTCCTAACCATTTTTTTCTTTTTATTTTTAGACTATTTAGTTATTCAAAACTATGGACATTGGCGTTTACATCCAGATATTAGTATGGGGCATTTATGCGGGCTGTATATACATCCTGTTAGCGATAGGGCTGAACCTGATATTCGGCGTTATGAAGGTAGTGAACTTCGCGCATGGCGAATTGCTGATGTTCGGAGCTTATGCGACCTTCTGGATTTACACCTTTTCCGGTCTTAACCCCTATCTTGTGATCCCACTTGCGATGATCATATTGGCAATACTCGGGGTATTTATAGAACGGCTTTGCTTCCGACCGATAATGGGTACCGGAAAGTTGAACGAGATCTTTCTCAGTCTCGGATTGATATATCTATTTCAGAATTTAGCGGCTGTATTCTGGACTACTGACTCACGATCTATACATAGCCCGTTCAGTAACGTTTCTATTTCTATCGGATCCATCAATCTGCCAGTGGATTATATCATCATTATCGCAATTACGGCCATATGTCTAATTGCACTTCAACTATTCATGAAGAAAGCCACACTCGGTAGAGCGATGCGAGCAACAAGCCAGAACAGGGAGGCGGCAACATTAATGGGTATTAATGTTGAGCGGATGGACATGCTCAGTTTTGCATTGGGTGCTGCATTTGCTGCGACTGCCGGGAGTTTATGTTTGATAACCGGGCAAATGGTGAATCCGTATGTCGGGTCCATCCCGGCAATAGAAGCTTTTGCGGTCGTAATCATAGGCGGGCTTGGAAGTATACCAGGAGCAATTATCGCTGGCTTGACTTTAGGTATTGCCGAAAACGTTGTGCCGTTATTAATGCAATCGTCAGTGGGTTTACTAGGCATTGAAATGTCATTCTCCGCATGGAAGGATACAATAGCATTCATTATCTTGATTATTGTTCTTGTAATAAGGCCGACAGGAATATTTGGGGAGAAGGAAGAGTAAAATGAAATTAGATAGGCTAAACATAAAAACCGGGATTGAAGTAGTCACATTGATTCTTGCTTTTCTATTACCTCTGATCTTAGGGATCAATCAATATCTACTGACTGTTTTGATCTTAATGCTTGTCTTTACCATGTACGCATCAGCATGGAATCTACTCGCTACTTCAGGCCAGGGTTCTTTAGGTCATGCTGCTTTCTTCGGTATCGGCGGTTATGTGTCGGCGATAATATCAAATAGTTTTGGTCTTCCCGTGCTATTAACAATAGTAATCGGCGGTTTCTTTGCCGCTGCTATTGGCGTTTTGATAGGCCTTACCTGTGTAAGGTTGAAGGCGTGGTTCCTCGCAATGGTAACTTTCGGTTTTGCAATAATCATACAAACGATAACCGTAGAGCTTTCGGGGCTCACCGGCGGTTGGGACGGTCTCCCGGCAAAGAAATTAGTGCCTGTTACGATCACCAATCACGTCATGTATGAGTATTACATCATATTAGCAATAGCAGTTGTAGTGACCGTTATAATCTACATGATAATGAAGTCGAAGATGGGGCTCGCTCTGGAAGCTATACGCGAGAACGAGCTAGAAGCGAAGGTGATGGGTATCAATGTAACAGTGTATAAGTTGAAAGCGTTTGCAGCAAGCGCATTCTTCACTGGTATTGCCGGCGCTCTGGAGATACATCATTTCGGGTATGTGACTCCAGAGGTATATGGCATAGACATATCGTTCTGGCCGATAATATACTCTGTAAGTGGTGGCCTATACACCATTGGTGGTCCTATACTGGGAACAGTAGTAATTACAACCATCTGGGAGGTTCTACGCTCTTTCGGTATGACCTATGGACGATTCATATTGATCGGTCTGATCCTTATCCTCATAGTGATATTCCTGCCAAAAGGGCTTATCTCTATACCGGAGAAGATAAGATCAAAGTTTTTGAAGAACTGATGAAAGTATCTCAAAGAATGTCAGCGGGTTCATTCGCTGGCGAGTACATGACTACAGAGGGGTTTCAAAAACAATTTTAACACTGAATCACTATATTACAATGGTGGCGGAATATGAAACGAAATACGATCTATTTACTCGTCTTCTGCATCGTTTTATCTATGATACTCATCTGCGTGCCCGTTATGGTAGAAGGTGGCGGAGGTGGTGACGGCAGTGGAAGGGGTGCTGGCAGAAACACAGACGTATCCTCCATTCTGGCAGGGTTATCTGCGCTAAAATTCGTTCTCGGTGGGCTTGCTGCACTGTCAGGACTCATACTACTAAAAACGATTAAAATCAATCGAAACATCCGGACTCTCTTGATAAATGTATTTTGAAGTCGCCATGCCCGTCTGTCAAAGCGATAATGGATGGTGACATGTTGCGACCCGATTGTCACGCATGTGGTGTATGTATCGATGCAGGTCCAAAAGACGCGCTGAGATTCGGAATCAGGGAAAAAAAGCAAAGGCGATTCAGAAACTAGCGATGCACTGATAGAAGAGAACGAAGAACTTAGGGTGGAAAACGTTCAGTTACGGAATAATCTTGAGGTGTAGAGTCCCAAAATTATTTCGTCAAGAAGTTTCAGCTCAACTTATGGTGAAGCTAACAAACAGACAAAAAGATCGAAGGGGCAGTTAAACAGGTAATAAACAAAGGAGAAAGCACAGAGTTGGTTGCAACAATATATGGTGTCTCCAGGAGAAGAATACAGCAATTGGTGAAGTATTATATGGAAACTGGAGAATATCCTATGCTTGATGGGGCACTCGATCGGGAATACTTTGAAACTCCAAATGATGCTTTTATCAGGTATATGCGATCTGAGAACACGCTTGGAATGTTCTTCGAGTGGAGTGAAAGGGAGGTAAGTTTATGAATAAGAAATCTCTTATGAATATTAAGCGAAATATTATTATGACTCTACAATAACTTTTCCTTTCCTTTCCTTGAACGATGAAAGCGGTCAATAAGTTCCTTGTACTCTTTATCATCGAAATTTGCAAGTTTGTACATATTCATATACTTCTATGGGTTGAAGGTGAGATAGCTTTCACGCCCTAAGAATCTTTAAATTCTCCACTCTCTCAAACTCATTTATGTTATATGCAAGAATAGTTAGATTATAGCACAGACCGGTAGAAGCAATTAGTAGATCAAAATCACCAATAAGTTTACCTTGCTTCCTTAACTTCGCCCTTTGTTCTCCGAATTTCTTGCTGATTTCCTCATTTATTTCCAAAACCGTAACTCCAGTCAGGAAATCTTTTAAAACCTTTTCGTTGGAAACAGGGTCAGCAGAACCATGAACACCTTCATAAAGTTCAGCTAAAGAAATCACACTTATTGCTAACCCTTCATTTTTCAATTCAATGAGTTTCGTTACTTCTTTCTCTTTCCCGTGGAGGCCATGAATTATCCAGTCTGTATCAACGAGATAGTTCATAACTCAACTGCCGGTCTTTTAGCAGAAAGTTGTCTGCTCTTGTAAATATCTTCAATCAAGTTCTCGCAATCAATCTTCCCCCTCCAACCGCCCATTGCCAATTCAAAAGCATCCCGTGTCCCTTTAGGGACTTCTTTTATTGTCACCGTAACTTCTTTGCCTTCTTCAAGCTCTACTCGCTCCAAAGGCTTAAAAACGCCCTCCAAGAACCTAGCCTTTATTACTTTTTCCATGTTTCCCTTTCCTTTTAGTTCTGATCTCTACATATAAAAAGCTTTTAATATCCGCCCTCGCCTTACGATTGTAGAGTCCCGAAATTATTTCGTCAAGAAATATCACCTCAACTTATGGTGAAGCTAACAAACAGACAAAAAGATCAAATGGGCAGTTATGCAGGCAATAAACAAAGGTGAAAGGGAGGTAAGTTCATGAAAAAGAGACATCTTAGGAATAGTAATCGAAGAGATATTAGTACTCAACAATATGACAATGTCAAGTTATTATTCAGACACCCAAGTATGCGCTTTTTACATACTCGTCGTCAAGAAGCTCAATGCCTTTCCCATCTAAGATGACCTTGCCTTTCTCCAGTACATAGGCGCTATCAGCGATCTCAAGCGCATGATGCACGTTCTGTTCCACAAGCAATATAGTAACACCCTCTTCATGCAGCTTCTTGATTATCTCGAATACCTGTAATACGATCACAGGGGCTAATCCAAGCGAAGGCTCATCCATCATAAGGAGCTTTGGTTTTGACATAAGAGCGCGAGCGATAGCAAGCATCTGCTGTTCTCCACCACTCATAGTACCAGCGAGCTGTTTTTTACGCTCTTCGAGCTTCGGAAAGAGCGTGAGCACCCATTCGAGACTCTCATCCAGGGACTCCTTTGCTCGTGGCACATATGCACCCAATATGAGGTTTTCAAATACGCTCATCTTCGGGAATATCTCTCGTCCCTCCGGTACAAGAGCAATCCCTTCACCCACTACCTTGTACGCCGGTAATCCTTCTATATGCTTGTCCATGAACTTGATGCTGCCCGAGTTCGGTTTAAGTATGCCCTGGATAGTCTTTACCGTAGTCGACTTCCCGGCACCGTTAGAGCCTAGAAGGGTTACAATCTCACCCGCTTTAATGCTAAATGATATGTCCCAAAGCACCTGCACCTTCTCGTAAGTGACTGTTAAGTCCTTTAGCTCAAGCATAAAGTCAGGCATATATTTTTTCCCCCAGGTAGGATGTTATAACCACCTCATCGTTTGCTATTTCATGTGGTGTGCCCTCCGCTATTTTTTCGCCGTGATGTAGTACAACAATACTGTCGGATACGTTCATTATAACCCGCATAACATGCTCCACAATGAGTATTGTTATCCCAGCCTCTCGGATCTTCTGTATTAGTGAGATTGCGTCATTACTTTCGCTCGGATTCAATCCGGTAGTCACCTCATCTAATAGTAGCAGTTTTGGCTCAGTTGCAAGAGCTCTTGCAAGTTGTATCCTCTTAAGCTCTACAACAGTCAGGTTTTTCACCGGGTAGTTCATCTTATCCATCGGGTAGCCGATAAATTCAAGATTCCTTTTTGCTTTCTCGTGGGCTTCTACCATGCCGATTTTAGCCGAATTACCGAACACCGCCCCTACAAGGACATTTTGAATTGCCGTGAGTTCCGGAAACGACTGCACGAGCTGGAATGTCTTGGCGATACCGTGCTTACATACCTTATCCGGACTCAGGTCTGTTATGTCACGTCCGTCGAAGATGATAGATCCCGAGCTAGGCAGATAGACACCACTTATGACATTTAAGAGCGTTGATTTTCCGGCGCCGTTCGGCCCCACGAGACCGACTATCGCGCCCTTTTCAATGCTAAAGTTTACGTCCTTGATGGCAGTTATACCACCAAAGTGCTTGCTTACTCCTTGTATGGAAAGCATTTATTTGTCATTACGTTTGTGTTAGAGCTATATACTGCTTAGCTCCTTTAACTGAAACTTCTGTCTCCTGACTTTTAGATAGATGAAGGAATATAACTAACTTGTTTATTTGATGATTGAATTTTTTGTGCGAGTATCACAAAGAGACTGATGTAAGGCGTAAATAAATACCATGCGATATTTGTAAATACACGGAGCACAAAAATGAATAAGAGCGATAGTATTACAGTACACGATGAACAGGCAGCCGAATACGATCAGCAAGTCCGTGAATACCGCTGGTTTGGCCCGGAAATAGTATTTGGTATCTGCTTTGAATATGTAAATCCAGAAGACCGTTTGCTTGATATTGGAATAGGTACCGGGCTTGGCGCCCTGCCATTTGCCAAAACGGGCCTGGAGATATTTGGAATAGACGGTTCCAGTGAAATGCTAAAGATTTGCAACTCAAAAGAGTTCGCAACGGACCTCAAACACTTCGACCTGCAAAATACGCCTCTGCCTTATTCCGACAATTTCTTCGACCACGTGATTTCCTGTGGCGTGTTTCAGTTCTTTGGCGATCTAAAACCATTATTTAATGAGGTTTCTAGGATTGTCAAACCCGGAGGGATATTCGGTTTCACTGTTTTCGCACAGACCGCGGAAAAAACAGAAAAGGCGGTCAACCAGAACCCCAAAGGGTATTCGGAAATCCAAAGCGATTGGGACACACTAATGTTCATGCACAGCGATAGCTATATCGGAAAGCTTTTACAGGGTTGCGGTTTCGAGATATTGAAATGCTTAAAATTTCTTGTTT
>QENH01000153.1 GCA_003336485.1 Candidatus Methanophagales archaeon | reverse complement strand
AGAACGATAAGGCTACATTTATTAGCGATGGCAATAATCAATACACCAAGGCGTTGTTTGAGAACTTTGATGTGGCTGCAATCAATTATGGGCAACTTGTCAAGGAACGCGATAACGGCAGGGTTGTAGGAAAGACGAGACCATAATATTCGGCAGTTTAGAGGTTGATGAGATCGAAACAGTGTATGTGGAACGATATAATCTTACCTTGAGGCACGGTATCTCAAAACTGGTCAGAAAAAGTCTCTGCTTCTCGAAATGCAAGGAGATGTTGGACAATCATCTGGATCTCTACCAGTGCTACACCAATTTTATCCGAACCCACTTAGCATTGACGATTAAAACACCTAAAGGGACCAGAAACATCGAAATGACGCCATGCATGGCAGAGGAAATTACTAAACATCCGTGGACATGGAAATCTTTATAGTGGGCATTTTCCCAGAATCGGAACTTTTATAAAAATTTCAAATCATTTTGATTTATTCTCACAAAGAAGCTGATCAGTTACATCCGTAAGGGCAAGATAACATTTACACACTCGTTTAATTATCAGGACATCGGTAAGGTTATCGAATCAGTCGAGTTCCCGGACACTGACCGGATGGTAACACGAGGGGACATTGAGAAATTGATATTTCATCCAGCGCTATTTGAGCGATGCCACGATAGACCTTGAATTCCGGCACCTTTGGAAGGTTTATAAAGACCTCACGGGGTACAAAACGCCGCTCATTATCATTGATTCAATGGGAATAGACAGCCGCCGGAAGAGTCTTTTTGCCAAAATCCACGGACGTTACCGCACCATCGGCTTCGCAGACTTAAGAGCGATTTCACTTTATCTCATCCCGGTGTTTTCTAGCAATTGCCGTTCTTCGGATAGTGAGGCAATGAACATGATGGAACTCGTCAATCATGCTAAACGTGTACTGGGAGACGAATTTAAATTCTGTGCAGGAAATGCCCATACTGTTAGCCGAGTAGCGGCAGGACTTGCTTTCACCGGCCATAGGGTGATACTCTTGGGTAGATATCCGCATTCCGCCACCAGACCGGGGAAAATATGCCTTTCTCGACTGCGTAAACATCTTGAATTGATAAATAAGGTAGGGAAACTGGTTCGTGAGGATAGTGAATTTGGCAGAATCTTTACTTCCAGGGAGCATATCTTTGCGGATGGCGTGAATATCTGGAACTTGCAGCGAGATTTGGGTATGCTTATCCTCTGGAATAGCAAACAAAAGGGGTACGCTCTCGATGATTTAATTCAGTTGGTTGAAGTCCGCTGAGTTGATTTTATTGATGTTCGCTATCATGAACATACTAAATGGCAAACAATCGTCGAAATGGGGAGGAATGAGTCCTGTGAGTATGGAAAATATTGCACTGCTTGTACCTGCGTGATTAGCGATTTATGTGGGGAAAAAAGATCCCATTGTGAGAATTTCCCCACTATAAAGATAATAGGCGAACAGCCTCTTCTACTCAAGCTCCATCCTGAGACGTTTATCCAGGTCACTAAAAGTAACCTCGTTCACGTCAAAATATTTGGGGTCAAAATCGCCGCCGCTAAGCCATTCCAGCATTTCTTCATACTCTTCATGCTGGGGATCTTTTATGATCTTGTATTCGCCGCCAGATCGGTGGTTTACTAGCCCCAGCCTGATCTTAAATTGATACACGTGATTGTATTTCATTTTCATAATTTCGCACTAGCTATTTATTGTGCACCATTTACACGTAAAGAACCACCCGCCCGCCAAACCACAAACATCAGTACAAACAGCAGTCCCGCATACCCAAGGAAGAGCAACTGCACACTGAAAATATCTGATAGCGCGCCACAGACAATAGGAATAGTACCCATACTTGCGTAAAATGTCGTGTAATAAATCCCCATTACTTCCCCTTCCTGCCCTTTTCCTGCCGCTTTCGATGCTAAAGTCAACGTACCGAGTGAAATCGCGCCCAGACCGGCACCGAGGAACACGCCAGTCACAAAAAGTTCCAGGATGCTAGTTGCAAAACCGAGCACAAGCAAACCGCAAGCGCACAATAGCAATCCGATAATCGCGAGCTTATACTCGCCTACCCGCTTCATCAGCCGGTTGAATCCCACTTGTAGTAGCACGAAGACCACGAACATCACTGTAAGGATCGTGCCAATGAGGTCTTCCGCAATCTCAAAGTTATCAATAGCAAAAGGCGCAAACGTTGCACTCGTCATGGACGCAACACCCATACCAAAAAAGATCACGATACAGCAAACTATCAATGCCCTTTTACCGTCTACAGATAACGATAATCCTTTTCTCTTCTCTTTCATATCCTGCATCTTCAGTCCCCTTTTTGGCTCTTTGGTAACAAAAAACAGTACTAATACTGCACTTATAAACGCAAAAACCGCGCAAAAGAGAAACGGCATGAATATACCATAGCGGTCAAACAGAAACCCACCGGAAATAGGCCCTGCCGCTAAACCGACGCCCAAACCTATATTGTAGACGCTAAGCGCATGCCCGCGCTCTTCGTGACTCGTAACATCTGCGAGCAAAGCAGCAATTGCAGGGAAGAACAAACCTGCACCTGCGCCTTGTAACGCTCTTACAAATATCCAATCATAAGTGTTCATGGAATATGGGAATAGTACCGCAGCAAGAGCGTAAAGCAAAAGCCCGATTACAATCAGCGGTTTCCTACCTACAATATCCGATATAATACCACTGGGGATGTTAAGACATAAGCTTACAAGAGCAAAAGTGGCGATTATCAAACCAGAGACAAGAAAAGGGTTAGGTATATCCGGACTTCTTACCCACTCGCCAAGCAGTGGTGCGATAACAGTAACGCCAAATTGCGTACTAAAAACGCATATCGCGGCGATTAGAACTACCCTTGAAACTTGCCGGTTAGAATAAAAACGAAACATGATTAATAAATAAAACCTCCTTGTTAAGAATTCCCTTTTTCGTCCTCCAGAACCTTCTCGAGCTCAACCATGAGGAACTCGATAAAATCACCGACACCATTATCGCATTCATCACATCGTTCTTCGGTGACGCTGCTTCGTTTCTCTATATAGTTTCGAATCATCATCGCAGGTGCATGAAGCGTTTTAAATAGAACAGCATGAGAGAAAGCATCCAATACCTCTTTTGGGTCTCGCCCTTTCTCTATATAGCGAATAGCTTTCTTTTTCTCTTCCGCTCTTATACGCGAGCCATGTTCATAAAGCATAGCAATAAGCTTTTCCGCCTCTTTACGGGTCAAAAGCTTTTTAAATAGTTCTACCTCTTCGTTTATTATCCATTCCACTTTACCAACCTCAGAAAGCCGCTTCTTCAGGTTCTCCTCGCTTATCTCGTATAAACTGTCCAGGTTATACAACTCCACGCCCTCTATATCGCCTACTCGCGCCTCCACATCTTTCGGATTCGCTATATCTATGATTAGCAGGGCGTCATCATTTATACGATGTTCCATTATCCGTTTCATCAACTTATAATCCAGCACATAATGTGGTGCAGACGTAGTGCTTATAGCGACATCACAGACAGAGAGATACCGCTCACTTTCGTCCAGTTTCGCCGCCTTGCCGCCGACCTCTGCTGCTAACTCCTTCGCTCTTTCATACGTTCGATTTGCGATAAACATCGCTTTCAATTTCTTCTCTGATATAGCTCTTGCTACCAGCGTACCCATATCTCCTGCGCCAATTACTAAAATGCTCTTGCCTTCTAGCCCCCAGGTAACGTATTCTGCAAGCTCAACCGCGGCGGAACCAATAGAAACAGACCCTTCATTTATTTTCGTCTCTGTCCTCGCCCTCTTCGCTACTTTTATCGCTCGGTCGAACGCCATATCCAGGATAAAGTCGATTTTACCATCTTTCTTGCTATCTAAGTAGCATTTCTTTATCTGACCTAGAATTTGATCTTCGCCCACCATCATCGCTTCAAGTCCACATGCAACCCGCATGAGGTGCCATAAAGCGTCTTCACCGACGAAAATACCGTATTTATCGAACTTATGGTGGTTA
This sequence comes from Candidatus Methanophagales archaeon, assembly GCA_003336485.1. Lineage (GTDB taxonomy): Archaea > Halobacteriota > Syntropharchaeia > Alkanophagales > Methanospirareceae > Methanophaga. The sequence goes on along the minus strand of QENH01000153.1, from coordinate 19,893 downwards.
ACGACCTCCTCTAAGATCGCTTTTGAATTATCCGAACTGATATAAGCCTCTACGCGGTTACATGTATTTATAATTGCATATCCGTCCACACGCGGATCATTTACGAATATTTCGGGTTTCAAACGCTCGCCTATCTCTTCCAGTTCCTTCACACTACATTTTTTATACGAAAACCATAAAGTAGCAAGTCTATGCATATCTATCACCTACAATCCTGAATATAACTTTTTCCGCAATATCAATGGGCGCATCAAGTGCGGACCAGCATTCCGGATCGTCCAAAACACTGTTCAAAATCGTACGACGCTGCTCTTCGTCTTTTATCCGCAGCTTCAAATATTGTCTGAGGCGCGATTGTATCTGCAACATTTTCGCCTCTTTTTCGCCTACTAGTGCTGCGATCTTCTTCTTCATGTATCGTGCCATTGCAGGCCCTTTACCGGCAGTGGAGACCGAAATAATGAATCCACCCTTGTTAATAACAGAAGACATAAATGCATCCCCGTAATCGCTATAATTGATAAGCAGCTCAAATTTAGCCGCCTCCTTTAGGATACGATCATTTAACTGTCGGTCATCGGTGCAAATGAGTATTAAAAAAGCACCATTTACGATCGCGCCAATATCCTGCACCCTCAGATCGGATTTGAAGCATCGAATTACGCCTTGTTTCATAATCGCTTCTATCGACGGTATAAAATCAAGGCTGTAAACCTCTATGTTCGTCTTTCCGCCGGTACAGTCAGTATCCAAGATTTGGCGTATTTTACGTTCTGCAACGACACCGCCGCCAAAGACAACTATTCTTTTACCTGAGACATCGACATATAGTGGGAGCATAGTATGGTACTTTTTATTAAATAGTCTTTGCTAAGTTTTAAAGCTTTCGTTTTTTCGCCACGTGACTTTGACATCATCGGGTCTGAAATGAGGATTAACTCCCGATTGTTCTAGTGGCGTTATGTCACCGTGTTTGTACATTATCAGACCAACATAGGCAATCATGGACCCGTTATCCTTTAAATATCGGGCTTCGGGCACGTAAAATCTTGCTCCGCGGTCTCGGCACATTAATTGTAGCATCTGCTGTAACCTCTTGTTCGCGCCTACACCACCAGCTAACAGCAGCTCGTCCCGACTACAATGTGCCATTGCTCGCTCGGATACTTCAGTAAGCATGGCAAATGCAGTCTCCTGAAAGGAATAACAAATGTCCGCCTTTTCTGCCGGATGCGAATCCGTTGCGTCCTTAGCTGCAGTGCTCAATCCCGAAAAGGACAAATCCATACCCTTTATTATGTATGGCAGCGGGACATAGTTAGTGCTTTTAGATGCCAATTGCTCTATCTTCGGTCCTCCTGGATGGCTCAGGCCCAGGTAACGAGCAAACTTGTCTATCGCATTCCCTATACCTATGTCCAGAGTCTCGCCCAAGACCCTATATCTTCCCGCACGGTATGCCAATACCTGCGAGTTCGCGCCGCTTACATATAGCACTACCGGGTCTATCGCGCCACATCGCCATCGCCCGATTTCTATATGCGCGATGCAATGATTAACGCCGATTAAGGGTATCTTTAACGATGTCGAAAGCGCTCGCGCTGCGGTCGCTACGGTTCTGAGGCAGGGGCCCAAGCCTGGCCCCTGCGAATATGCGATCGCATCTATATGCTTTAATAGTATCCCTTCTTCCTTAACAGCCCTTAAAGCTCTTGAGACTACATCTTTCATCTCAGATGCGTGATGTTGCGCCGCTTCCCGCGGATGTATGCCACCCTGTAACGGCATATACGTTGATTCTGCATCGTATAGTACATCCTCTTCACTAACCACCGCCGCGCTGAGGTTCCATGCTGTCCCTTCTAGCCCCAATACTATCGTCATTATCTCTATAATATATAGCAGTTCTTTCAAAAAGAAAGTATGCTTATCATTTTCGTATTAACATTTTCCAATTCCTTTATACGTCTTAAATGGCATTAACCTTCTCATCCCCTTTGCCTCGTGCGTCTCCACCGCAATTTAGATATAGCTTTAACTATGCTCAGCTTTAACTACCTATTGTTGGTTGGACCCGAAACAATGAAAGAGGATGAATATGACGTTGTAGTGGTGGGCGCGGGACCTGCGGGCAGTATGACGGCGAAGACCGCTGCAGAACGAGGCTTGGACGTTCTTTTAATCGAGCGGAATCCTGTGATAGGCGTGCCCGTGAAATGCGCAGAGGGAGTAAGCAGAGAGGTCGAGCGGTTCGTTGATATTGATCCCAGATGTATATGTACAACGTTTAAAGGAAACATCACTTATGGCCCGGACGGCACGCAGGTGATTTTATCTGTTGCCGACGAGGAAGTTACAGGTTACGTACTAGACCGGCAGTTTTTTGATAAGTTCTTGGCTCTCGAAGCTGCACGTGCGGGTGCTGAAGTTAGGGTCAGAACGCATGCGTACGGTGTCATTCAGGAAGATGGCTATGCGAAGGGCGTGTATGCAAACTCCGCAGGTGTTGATGTCCGTATTTCCGCGGATGTCGTCGTTGGTGCGGACGGCGTGGAATCAAAAATCGGCCGATGGGGTGGTATTGATACCAGTCTGCGTTTAGAGGACCTTGCCATCTGCGCTCAGTTCCTTATGTGCGACATCGAATTCAATCATGACTATTGTGAAATCTTCTTTGGTGACGAGATCGCACCGAAGGGCTATGCATGGGTGTTCCCGAAGAGTGCAGATAGCGCAAATGTAGGTATAGGTATAAGTGGTGATGTTTCTTCTGACCATCATCGAGCTCTTGATTATCTTAACGCATTCGTTGCCGAGCGGTTCCCGAATGGCAAAGTAATATCCGAGGTATTCGGTGCTGTGCCATTAAGCGGTCCGAAATATGAAACGGTAGCAGATGGTATGATTTTAGTCGGTGATGCAGCAAGGCATGTCAATCCGTTCACCGGTGGCGGGATAGTATATGCGATGCGAGACGGCGAGATAGCCGGTGACGTAATTGCAAAAGCAACGCACGATAAGAACTTCTCAAAACGTAGGCTGATGGAATACGAAAAGAGATGGCGCAAAGAGTATGGTAGAGTTTTGGACGCAGGCTTGAGGATAAAGAATATCGTGCTGGGCTTGAACCGTCAGGATCAGAACAAGTTTTTTCATCTGTTAGCAGGCGAACTAAAAATAAAAGGGTTCAGTGAACGCGGCTTATTGAAAGCAGTGATAAAAAAAAATCCGCTGATACTCTTCAGTCTCCTGAGGATGATGCTTTGATTAAACCCTTTTCTTTTTTTAAAAAAGAAAAGCGTTTACGGGAAAGAAAAATATTGGGTATATTGGAACGTCTTCTAGTGATTCACATGCCAAAATCGGAATACCATTCTGGCCTTTCCGGTGGTTCAGACCTCAACATCTCACGCCATTTCTCGTCTGTTAGTCTGTCCTGCATAGGCTGTTTAAATTCGTAATACGTCATCACCGGGCCCGCACCGATAAGAATCCTACCGTCTGGCACTTTGTATGCAACAGCAATCAAATCCACATAGCCCACTCCCTCTTCCAGAACCTGATCGGTATTTCCATCGGTATGCACATCTGCAATTATCGTCGTCTTCTTCGCTTTATCATCCACCTCACTTATAACCGCATTCAATTCAGCGCCAAAATCCGCTATGAACTCGTAATCAGCTTCGGTCAATTCCTCATTCGCCAATTCCTTCGCTGACAGTTCTACCAATCGATCTAATATCGTTTCTAAATGTTCTAATCTATTACGTGATGCATTGTCTAATACATTCATGCTTGCCAAACCGGAATTAGTCATCCGAGTTAAAGCCAGCAGCCGATTGTAAAACTCCGGGACTGGTTCGACATACCCGACAACTGGCTTCTCCGCTCTTGGAACTTGAATCGCAGTTGTCTGCATCGTATAGCTCTGCTTGGCATAAAGTATCGTATCATGCCTCAGCTCAGCCCACGACGCCAGAGCAGTGTTCAATTCCTTTTCCTGCCACGCTTCGGTCTGCATAAAGGTCGGATAACCCGGCCCAAAATCTTTTAATATCGGCTTTAGTGTGTATAACCAGCACCAATAAAGATTCTTGTTCCATTCGGATTCGTTAAATGAATTGAATTCGTCTTCTAATATTTCATACGCATCGTCATAAGACGCATAATTGGAATCATCCAACACATCCAATATATCTCTCGCCATATCAGAACCTAAAAGCGCCATGAGATCAAGACCGCGAGGAAATCCTCTTAGCGCTATGCCAGCACCGGAAATAACAGTAGTAAACGGTTTCGGCTCTTGGTCTCCCTGATAGACACCCGTGTAAGCACCTACCAGATTTGAAAAGATATACGAATCAGGAATGAATCGCTGCCCCATTAATCGAAACCCTTTTGTGTTCTCCAGGCACTGATCCGCTTGTTCAGACGTAAAAGGTGGTGGGATGTCACAATCGCCCGTTCCGCCATATATCCTGGGTGCACAGTACTCGGCCAATTTCGACTTCAATTCATCTATATTTTCGTCTGTTAACTCATCCGGCTCGAATTTGTCATTGAAAATAGAATCTAAAGCGGCTATATACTCGTAAGGGCCTAAATCGTCTGAAAGGCCGACATAGAACGCCGTTACTGTGTAGATCCTATCCCATTTATCTTTCAGTGCTTCTCTTTCTGCAAGCTCAGATGCTATGAGGCTGGCACCCATAGTCTGAAGTTTCGCATTTTGGTCAGAAACTAAACAGTCGGGACAGCCACCCTTTAAAATGTAACTCATTCGCCCATACCACATAAATGCCTTAAAATAATTCTTCAGCTTCTCGCTTCGTGTATAATGCCCCCGAGGAACGTATTGTGAGTAATCCTCTTGATAAGAGAAGATAGGCGATGCCGAAACGCTTTCGTGTTCCTCTATCAGCGACATTTCCGCTTCTACCTCTGACTTAACAAAATCAGGGACTTCAAAACGATAACGCTCCAGATCCGTGAGGTCGAAGTACGCACTCGCAAAACCGGGATCACGGCATTTCCAGTCTTCTAAGCACAATTGATCCTCTCGTGGCTCTAACAAACTCAATCCCACTGCGAAGTAGGCGACATTTCTTCGCGATGCCTCTTTTAACTCGCCACTATAACTGTTATACTCTTCTATTGACTTGTTCAGCAGTTCCATGCTCAATGTCCATATCGTATCGTAAAATTCTCGCTCCTCTATTTGTCGCAGCGTTTCGTCGAATTGGATATGGTAGAGATGCAATAGCGAATCCGAGGTGATAAATATGGGTATGTCCTGCCTTTTCAGGGTTTTATATGGCAATGTTATAGATTCCTCCGCCTTATTGAACGGGTTGCTTATAACTACAAAACCGGCCTCTTCCAGCATGCGTAGAGCATCTCCATCTAATGGTATTTTTGTATGAAACGCATCGAAATTGTATATCGCTTCGGTTTTCAATGGCAGGTTATATTGCGACGCTTCTAACGAGATATTCATAGGAGTTAAGGAATAATGCACGACGAAACTCAGCTTTTCCTGTTTCAGTCCCGAGGGTGCTTCTTCGGGTTCTGATGGTTCCTGGATACAGCCGCAGATAAACAGTAGTCCAACAATCGCTGATACCAAAATCGATTTATACGCTAATGATTTCATCGTCATTAATTAATATTTGATTGATCTTTAAAAACCTTTTCAAGAAAGCATAATATCCAACTAAAATCAATTATTGACACAGATTAACACTAAAACTTTTTAGAAAAAAAGTTTTATCAAAAGCCAATTTCTTTGGTAAAGCTTTCTTTTTTAAAGAAAGGTTTGTGTAAATCTGCGTCCTAAATTAAATTTATAGGTAGAAGTTATACGTTATATACGATTAAACGAGGATGAAGCGCAAATGCCGCAAGTCAAAGAAGTACTAAAACGGGTAAAGAAGATAGAAGTGAAGACAAAAGGACTGGTTGAGAATCTCCTATCGGGCGAATACCACTCCATCTTCAAAGGTCGCGGTATTGAATTCTCCGAAGTTCGTGAATATGTGCCCGGCGATGACGTACGGGCCATCGACTGGAACGTAACAGCGCGATTTAACGCTCCGTTTGTCAAGGAATTCATCGAAGAGCGTGATCTGACATTGATCATCGTTTTTGATCTCTCTTCAAGTAACGATTTTGGGTTCCAACGTAGTAAAAAGGACATGGGCTATGACATCGCAGCTTCATTAATGTTTGCCGCTCTTAGGAATAACGACAATGTAGGCCTCTGCTTATTTACTGATCGAGTGGAAAAGTTCATCCCACCGGGAAAAGGTAAGAAGCATATGCTAAAACTCTTACGAGAGCTCATATATTACGTGCCGAAGAATAAAACTACCGACATCCAGGTCGCACTCACATACTTAAATAACATCATCAAAAGGCGGAGTATCATATTTATCATCTCGGATTTCCTCTCTTCTGATTTCGAGCGCCCGCTAAAACAACTCAAGAATAAACATGATGTGATCCTCGTGGATATAAGTGACGAGAGGGAGGAGGACATTCCAGACATCGGCTACGTCTTTTTAGAAGATTCTGAAACAGGAGAGCAAATGCTCATAAACACTTCGGACCTCGAGTTTCGGAAGAGCTATACAGCACTTGCGAATAATAAAAGTGCTGACCTGTTATTCCGGATGAAGCGACTGAAGGTAGATATGATCCGAATGAACACGAGCGAGCCGTTTTACATCCCCTTGCAGCAGTTCTTCAAGATGCGTGAGAGGAGAAGGGGAGTGGTGCGGTGACACATGGGCTTTAGTTTTGCTAACTCATGGGTATTGTTATTTCTATTGATTATACCGCTGTTAGTATACTTTTACAAACTTTACTGGAAGAAACGAAAGGCAGCAGCGCTAAAATTCAGTGCTTTGAGTATCGTAAAGTCCGCTACAACAAAAAACAGACGTGGCGTCTGGATCCGTGCGCATTTGCCTTTCGTCATCCTCACCATTATTATTGCACTTATCATTGTCGGACTTGCAGATCCGATGATCCCGCTAAAGAGCGCAAAGGAAGGTGTCAATGTGGTTTTAGCTATTGACGATTCCGGTAGTATGCTGGCAGCGGATTATCCGCCAACGCGATTAGAATCGGCAAAAGGTGCCGCGGAGATTTTGATACGCAGTCTGAAGCCAAAAGATAACGTGGGGATAGTCATCTTCGAATCGGGCGCAACAACCGCATGTTATCTCACGCCATTTAAAGATAAAGCAATAATGAAATTGGAAGGGATAGAGCAAAAAGCAGGGCGAACAGCAATTGGCGATGGTCTCAGCCTCGCTATTGACATGGCCACATCTATCCCGAACAAGAAGAAAGTGGTTATTTTACTCAGTGACGGTGTCAACAATGCAGGTGTTGTGAGTCCGCAAGAGGCTGTTCAGTTCGCAAGGGCAAGTAAAATGCAGGTCTATACTATTGGGCTCGGCTCTGATCAACCAGCGATTATCGGCTACGATTTCTTCGGCAATCCCCAGTATGCGGAACTAGACGAAGAAACGCTGAAAACGATCGCTGTGGAGACAGGAGGTAAATATTACAAGTCGGTGGATAAGAGGACGCTGGATGAGATATACGCTAATATCGGCGAGCATATAGAACGCGAATGGGAAGACACAAGCATCAAGGATTGGTTCTTCATCGCAACTTTTATATTGTTGCTGATAAATATATATATCATCTACGGTAAATACAGGGTGATTATGTGATGATGCGAAAGGTAATAGCAATCCTCTTGATTTTAGCACTTGGCATGCTTCTAGTCACGTCTTCGGTAGCAGCGAAGGAGCTTGCGGTACAAAAGCTTGTTGACAGTAACAAAGAGATTAAAGTTGGCGATGGTGTTTCGGTTCAACTAGTTTTTAAGAACCCGTTCAACCGTGCGATACCGATACAAATCGTTGACAGAAACGTCTTTGGCAATAACGGCCTGGATATACAGTGTCTTGAATACACACTGCCAAGAGAGGCAGAGTCAGGACTTGCTTATGAGCCGATAGTACCTTACAATCCCGGTATGTATACCCTGGATGCGGCAACTGTGACTTACACCAATCCCGATACGGGCAAGGAAGAAACAGTGAATTCCAATACGCTGGACATCGTGGTGAAAGAGAATAAGTCTATGCCATCAGTCCAGGCAGAGGGAATTACCACTATTTATCGCTGCGGTGGCACAAATATGCAATCTACTTCTTATTCGTCCTCCAGTAGCACGCAAAGCCAATTCTCTTCTTCTTCATCCAGCAAATCGTTCAATATACAGTTCGGCGGTTCTTCTTTTAGCGTCGGGCAGCAGCAATCAGGCAGCCAGCAGGGGCTACAAAAGCGTGTGGATAACAATCAACTCAATCAGAATATGGAGCAGTTGAAGAAAGAGATGGAGACGGAGCTGCAAAAACAGCAAGAGCTGGAAGAGCAGATACAGCAAGAACTCGCTAAAAATGCGGCGTTCCAACAGTATAAAGAGCAATTAACTAATGCGGGCTTTAATAGCTCGCCGTCTTCTTTCAATCAGATCTCGGAAAACCATACAGAGATAACAGTGCCGTATAGGAATGAAAGTGCAGAAAAGAAAATCAAAGCTGATTATGTCAATGGAACAATCAAAAATGTCACTTTAGAAAGCACACCGGAACAGAAGAAAGAAGAGGGTAATATCCCCTTATGGCTACTGCTCCTGACTATAATTGCTCTAGTCATTATTGGTTGGTTTGTTTATATTCGATACAGTAAAAAGGAACCGCTGCGAGAGCCTCTTCCCGTAGTATCGAAGCATAGTGTTGACTACGTTACCGAAGCGAGAAGAATGGTGGAAGAGGCTATGGAGTTATTCACAAATAGTCGTGAGAAAGATGCTTACGAGAAGGTATCACAAGCATTACGGTTCTATTTCGCGCAGAAATTCGGTATTAAGAAGGAATTGCTGAATACCGAGTTGATTACTATTTTGAGCGGGAAGGGGGATGCAAACACATATTCTAACGTTAAGGAATGCTTGGATCTGTGTGGTATGGTTGAATTCGCAAAGTATAAAGCAAATAAGGACGATTTCGGGAAGATCGTCACGATGGCGAAGGCGGTAATTATATGAGTGAGGGTTTCGTATAGGGTCAATAACGTGTAGGAACTTATTTTGTTCATTTAACACAGAGAGAAATAACGAAAAGATGAAGAGCGGGTATATCACAGAACTATTCAGTTCTTTTCAAGGCGAAGGGCCCTATGTCGGTAGGCGCCAGATATTCATCAGATTTGCCGGTTGCCCCTATTCCTGTTTCTATTGCGATACACAATCGGCAAAGGAATCCAAACCGAGCTTATGTACCGTCTTTGGCAATGCCGGGAATAACAATTCTTTTGGTAAAGCTTTTCTTTCTAAGAAAAGGTTTTTTGAGAACCCCATGTCTTCGCACTTCGTGCTTGAATTGCTAACCAAACTACGTACTCCGGACCTCCACAGCGTCTCGTACACCGGCGGCGAGCCGCTTTTTTCCGCAGCTTTCGTGAAAGAGATAGCAAAGGGAGCAAGAGAGATGCACCTAAAGAATTATATAGAAACAAACGGCTATTCCGCACGAGCTTTTGCTTTCATAGCAGATCACTTTGATTTCGCATCTATAGATATAAAGTTGAAGCGCCATCAAGCATCTACCGACTACGATAAGCAATATAAAAACGAACTCGAATGTATAAAGATCTCCGCTTCCCGCGGATTAGAAACGATAGTGAAAGTGGTAGTGATAAAAGGCACAGCAATAGAAGAGATAGAGGAGATATGTAAAGACCTCGTTGGCCTCAACATAAAGTTCGTGTTGCAGCCGGTCGCGGGTGACAGTGCGCAAAGGGATATAGTGCCGGGTATGAAAGAGCTCTTTGCGATTTCTGAATTTGCGGGCGCTTTTTTACCTGATGTTATGGTGATTCCGCAGGTGCATAAAATGCTGTGTATACCTTAAAAAAAGCATTCGCTTTTTTTTTATAACCACAGGATTATACCAATATTCACCAATAATATTCTTCATCGCTTTCTAAGATTCTGTGAGTTGATCGTATAGAATATCAAAGCTAGGTTAAGTCAAAGTGGGCTTAACCGAACACGAATGGAGTGATTTTAACCCTCTTGCTGATTAGTTTACGATGCACGCTTCCACTATCGGACTGGCAGTCTGAGGCATCCACGTGGCCGTAAGTTGGCTATTTAGTTTATTTTCCCCTTATCTTTAGTCAGTGGTAGGGATGGTCGCGGCTTAATTATTTGAATTTATTTGTATTTTGATGCTTGAGATTTGGATTTTTTCCACCGCTTTTTGTGCAGATACGTTCACACAATGCTCCCGGCACCAACCAAATGCCATCGTGCACCGATTTTCATTCCGATAGCAACTAAAGCGCCCTTCTCTGCACATATCGATCTGCTCAGGGCCACATCAATAGTGTCCTTCGTCACCCTTTTCACCAAGCCCATGGTGATTGCGGTTCCGATACTAAGCATTACATACTCACGCACTTTAATCGCCTTAACCTCTACCTCTTTTGCTACACCAACAACGCGTTTCAAAAGGTGGAATTTTATACGGAGTTCATCCCATGTTGGTGGCAAAGAGCCCGGATACCCCACACATTGACCCACTAAAGTGTCCTCCCTCGTCATGCTCGGGTCCAATTTTGTACCGATGCCGATTAATCCACCAGGAGTCACTTCCTTTACTTGATCACCACCCACCATTATAGATGTTATCTCTGTTTCTATAGGTACCCACTCTTCTTTGCCCTTTGTTGACACCTTCCGTCCCGGTTTTATTTCTAATTTGTCATCTGCAGACAACATACCCAGAAGTAGAGAACCGCCGATTACACCGCCCCTTAAGCCTTTTATTGCCGTTCCGGGCTTATTCACATCGAATGAACGTGCAATATACATCCGCGGTGCCACATCAAAGGAACGTTGCGGCGTGGGTATAGTTTTCTCTATATCCTGTATCAGCACATCAACATTTGCGGATTGATGTGCCGCGATAGGCACAATAGGTGCATTTTCCGCTATTGTACCCTTCAAAAACTCCTTTATCTGTTTATAATGCTCTATTGCATCGTCACGCGAAACGAGGTCTATTTTATTCTGCGCGATCACGATTTTATCTATGCCTATTACGTTCAGCGCCATCAGGTGCTCCTTTGTCTGCGGCTGGGGGCATGGCTCGGTAGCTGCAATAAGAAGGACCGCACCATCCATTATCGCGGCACCGCTCAGCATAGTCGCCATTAACGCTTCATGCCCAGGCGAGTCAACAAAAGAAACAGTTCGCAGCTCTTCCGTTTTCGAGCCACAATGCTTGCAGAGCTCTTCCACCGTATAGCATTCCGGCTCGTTACAAGCCGGGCATCGCCTGAATGTAGCGTCTGCATAGCCTAGTCTTATTGATATCCCCCTTTTGACCTCTTCACTGTGCCGGTCAGTCCATTCGCCCGACAGAGCATTCACTAAGGTAGTCTTACCATGATCTACGTGTCCTACCATTCCTATGTTCACCGAAGGCTTAGTCAGTTTCTTTTCCTCCTTCTTTTGATTGGGTTTAACGGTTGCTTACCCATCTGATATCTTACGCTCGCTAACATTTTTATCTTTACATTCTTTCTTTCCTTATTTATAAGCACCCTTAATAAAAGATTTCTTTGGTAAAGCTTTCTTTATTAATGAATAAATGGTTTGTGGTGATGGGAATGGAATTCGAGTTAAAAGAGAGTGAGAAGGCGTTTCAGCGCATAGCGAGGCAGTTTGCAGAGACAGAGGTGATGCCAAGGGCGACAGAGATAGACAAAAAAGGGACGTTCCCGCGTGATTTAGTGAAGCGGATGGCAGAGCTAAAACTTTATGGTATCCCTTTTCCACGAGAATACGGCGGTGCAAGTGCTACTATGGCGAGCTATGTGGCTGTGGTCGAAGAGCTTTCAAGAGCAAGTGCAAGCATTGGGTTCCTAAGCTCTGCCGGGCTCATCACAATATTCCCCATCTACTACGCAGGTACAGAAGAGCAGAAGCAGAAATATCTCAGGCCCCTGTGTGAAGGTACGAAGTTGGGTGCATTCGCTTTAACCGAGCCCAGTGCAGGCTCTGATCCCACTGCTATTGATACAAATGCAGTTCATATGGGTGACGAGTATCTGCTGAACGGTAGAAAGGCGTATATCACGAATACCTCTGTCGCAGATATATACATAGTCTTTGCATATACAGATAAGGGCAAAAAAAGGGGCGGGATAAGTGCTTTCGTCGTGGAGAAAGGTACAAAGGGCTTCTCTTTTGCGGGCATCGACGATATGCTGGGTATGCGTAGTTGTATTGTTGGCGGGTTGAAGTTCAATGATTGTAGAGTCCCTGAGGAGAACTTGCTTGGCAGCGAAGGCGACGGATTCAAAATAGCGATGGGTACTCTGGACAGGGACAGAATAGCAATGAGTAGCGTTGGAGTCGGAATTACTCAGGCTTGCCTGGACATATCCAGGAAGTATGCAAAAGAGCGAAGACAATCATCACAACCTATTGCTAATTTCCAGGCAGTTCAATTTATGCTCGCAGACATGGCTATAGAAGTAGAAGCAGCGAGATTACTCACCTACAAAGCGGCTCATCTTGCGGATAAAGGCGAGCGGATCACAAAGCCTGCTTCTATGGCTAAGCTCTATGCCTCAGAAGTTGCGCAAAGAGCCGCTACAAACGCAGTGCAAATACATGGCGGCTATGGCTGCACGAAAGAATGCCCTGCGGAACGGTATTATCGAGATGCGAAGATACTTAGCATTGCTGTTGGCACCTCGGAGATACAGAGACAGGTGATAGCGCGGGACGAGTTACGGTGAAGAAGGATGTATGTATGCGTTTATGTATGTATGTATGTATGTGTTTATGAGTTTATTGCGAAATCTCGAGCATCCGCTCGATAGGCCTCATAGCCTTATCTCGGATTTCCTTCTTAACAACAACTTTGGGCTTCTCATTCTCTAATGCCGCTTCTATCTTCGCCAAAGTGTGTATCTTCATCTGTGGACAGACCGCGGTATCGGAGATCGGATAGAAGTTCTTCTTTGGTGATGCCTTTTTGAGCCTATGCAGCAGCCCGATCTCTGTGCCTATCAGGAATTCCGTATCCGCAACAGAATTGCAAATTTTTACCATGCCACTCGTTGAAGCGATGTAATCTGCACTGTCTTGAACTTCGGGGATACACTCGGGATGTACGGCGATTTTAGCTCCTGGGTGCATTTCCTTCGCATTCATCAAATCCTCTAATACTATCTGATGATGCGAAGGGCAGAGCCCGTGTTCGGGCACCGGAATAATCCGTTTCGTGGTTGCCTTTTGTGCGTGATATGCTAAATTGTGGTCCGGCCCAAAGAGGATAGTTGATGTGTCCATAGCCCTAACTATCTCTTGCGCATTTGCTGATGTGCAGATGCAGTCGGCGAGCACCTTACTTTCTGCAAGTGTGTTTACGTATAGTACAACCTCGGCGTCCGGATGCACTCGCTTTGCCGCACGCAAAGCACCTACCGGTAATTGCTGTGCCATTGGGCATATCGCACCGGTATCAGGAATAAATACGCTTTTATCGGGATTCAGTATCGCTGCGGTTTCAGCCATGAAATCAACGCCGCAGAAGATTATAATATCTGAACTCGTATCTACAGCCTTCCTCGCAAGCTCTAATGAGTCGCCAACAAACTCCGCTATATCCTGAACCTCTGCCCGCTGGTAGTTATGAGCTAAAATTATTGCGCTTTTCCTGCGCTTTAACCTTTCTATCCGCTCTACGTACCCTTTCCACTTGCCCATACAATTATTATATCTATCCAATCTGATAAATTAATGTTTTCACTTGGCAATCGCTCTCAGTATATCACTCGCAGACAATATCCCTATGGGTACGCCTGCTGCGGGACTTAGAGAGAGTACTAATAATCTATGAATGTTCAACTCCTTCATAGTATCTGCTGCTTTCCTTAGCGTTGTTTCCGGATCTATTGCCCTTACGAAGTGGGACATAACTTCCTCTGCTGTTAAGCTGTTCCAATCCTTGTCCATGAATTTTATGATGTCTATCTCGGATATAACACCCACTGCCTCGTTGCCGGGTGCAGTTACCACAATGCCCGATATGTCCTTCCCCACCAAGATCTTGACAATTTCATTCACGGGCGTGTCGTGCGCTACAGTAATAACACCACGCGTCATCACCTCTCTTACCTTCTTCTCTTTTGATGTATCCATTTCAACCCTCCGATTCTTTTCTTCTACTTTATTATTATACTACATTTTAGTATTTGTAATATCTATGTAAACGGATGCAGATACTTAAATGTTTAAGCGTGGTTTTTACCTATTAGCCTCTCCTGTATCAACTATAATAACGAACAAATGAAAGGGACATACGTGCTAATATTAGAAAACCATGCAGATAGTGTGGTAGAGATAGGCAAAATAGGTGGTATAGAGTTCAAAAAAGGTTTTTATGCCTATGTCGGCTCCGCTCTTTCGGGATTGGAGCAGAGAGTAGGTAGACACTTGCGTCTGACGCGCAAGAAAATGCACTGGCATATCGATTACTTACTTGCGAGTTCCGGGGTAGAAATAAGAGAAGTCATATTCGCAGAAACGGTCGAGCGGAAAGAATGCGAAATCGCTGCTAACTTGCACCTAGAAAGCACAAAAAATTTCGGATGCTCCGATTGCGCATGTAGAAGCCATTTGTTCTTTTCTACCAGTTTAACCGAGCTAAAAGAAGAAGTTCACAATAGCTTTCACGTTGTGGTGGAACACTTCCGCGCTACAAAGATAAACCCGGTATGAGCAATCATTTTATGCTCGGGTCGCATACTTCGCCCCTTTATCTCCCATCCTCTCATGTTAAGCTCATAAATACCCATCTCACGAAAATTTTGCCCATATTTCGTTTCCAACCGTTTCGATAGCTTAAAAATCTGCAGTACTGTAGGATTATAGCAAAGGAGTATTCCACCGCTTCTAAGCGATTGTTCTACGTGCTCTAATGCTCTCCAGGGCTCTGTTAGGTCCAATATTATCCTATCCAGATCGCTTTCTTCTATACCTTCATATATGTCCCGCTCCTTTAATTCCCACGTTCCCGGTTTTCCGGCAATACCTACATGACCAAAGAAAGTATCTATGTTGCTGTTTGCAATCGCTGCGAATTCATTCCGCCGTTCATACGAAGTCACTTTCCCGTCCCTGCCCACAGCACGTAACAACGCTATAGTAAGTGCTCCTGAACCGGTTCCCGCCTCTAACACATTCGCACCAGGGAATATGTCGGCAAGCATCAGAATGGCACCTATGTCCTTAGGATAGATTATCTGCGAACCTTTCTTCATCCGAGATAGATATTCGGATAAAGTAGGCCTGAGTACCAGAAGTTGTTCGTTGTAGGGCGATCTCACAGCACTTCCGTCTTCCAATCCGATAATGGAATCATGTAAAATCATGCCGCGCGTGAAAGTGAAAGAGGAACCCGCTTTCAACAAGATCGGGTATCTTTTGCCCTTTTTGTCTAGCAGATGCACGAGTTCGCCTTCTTTTAGTCTTAACATTATGTCTATTTTGGGTTGGAGGTATAAAAAGTACCCTTTGTGACATCATCAATTGTTGCATCCACTTATCAATCGTCACACGGGACAAAAAAGATTTACACTTTTTTCCCCGCCATAAATGTAAAGGTGCAATCGGAAGTTTTAAATACTACAAGTACCATTTTATCTTTAATGTCTCATTTAGTTTAGCGTGGATAAAATCTTAGCTTTGGGGTAGGGGATAAAAGGATGAAGATATTGTGTAAAGTTCTGAGTTGTTTTGTGGTGATCGCGATTCTAATGAGCACGATGCCAGCTATTATACCGGGCGTTAATGCTGTACTTCGCCCATATGACCATATGGGGACAGTAATTAGCAAGGACATGGAGAATAATATGATCACAATTCAAGCAGACTCTATATACAACGGAATTGGACCAGGATGGTCGCCATGCAACTGTACTCTAGAAGGCGTGCCACCAAATGAAAATGCGTTGAATGGGCTAAATGTGGGCGATTATGTAGAAGCACATAGTCTCGGCACGCCCGGTGGAAAGTGGATTACTCTGGCGAGGATAATATCAAGCGCAGAAAATTTTAAGGTTATAACAGATATTTACGGTGATCCTGCAAGCACTTGGTTCTGCAGTTATCCTGAAGGCGGAAAGCATTACCCCCCATTATTAGGGGACTATATGTTAACCTACGTGAACACACCTAATTGTTCAAGATGTTATGGCTGCAATTGTGAAGCTGAGTACACCACGGTAAATATAACTAATGATGGTGACGTCAGTACGTCGTTGTATCCAAATCAGAGTTATGTACATCAGGGGGAGACATACCATATTGACATTACCTTTCATTCCGGAGAAGCGCCTGCTAATCCCGAATGCACCGCTGAATTTTGCTGTGGTCCACAGCCAATCTCTGATTTTACGATACATATGACAGTTATTGCGAAAGTCCATAATCTCAATACAGGCGAAGACTTTGTAACAATTCAAGCTGCAATCGATGATCCCGAAACGTTGAGTGGGCATGCAATTAACGTTGATCCAGGCACGTACCTAGCGAATATAATTGTGAATAAATCTCTAACGATCAACTCAACTTCCGGGAATCCCGCGGATACTGTTGTTCTGGCTTCGAATCCGGACGCTGATGTCTTTTGTGTGACTGTTGATTCTGTAAATATAAGCGGGTTCACTGTGCAGGGTGCAGATGAATTGCTGAGTGCTGGTATACATCTTAATTCGACAAATAATTGCATTATATCTAACACTAATGTATCAAACAATTTCTATGGTTTCCTGTTGCAGAATTCTTCCAATAACTCTATCTATCATAACGAGATCGCAAACAACAGCAACCCGGCATACGATGACACGGGTACTAACGCATGGAACTGCAGTTACCCTTCTGGTGGTAATTATTGGGGTGATTACACAGAGGAATACAAAACCGAGTATGACGGAGATCCGGAAGATAAAAGCTGTGGCGCGAATCAGGATCAGGTATGTGACGGCGACGGGATATGGGATAAGCCCTATAAGTGGATTAGCGGTGATGGCAATGCAACGGATAAGTACCCGCTGGAGTCTCGGTATTGCTCGATAAGTGATATAGATAATGATCCTGAGTTCTATGAAGGCCAAAAAGTATTAATAGACGGTGAATACATGGGCTGGAACTGCTCAGGAGTAAGTGGTCCCGGGATAACAAGGAGCGATTGGTGCGTTCGTGATGGGACAGGGATTATATACGTAACAGGGAAGAGTTCGGGGTTAGATTATCCTGATGATGTAGGCGAAAGAGTGTTTGTTACTGGTTTTGTCCGGGTCACAGAAAGTGAGATTGCATATATCGAAGCAACGAACGTAGAGAGATATAATAGCGTTTCAAATTATCATGATACAAAAAGTTTCCGATCCTGCGTTATCTCAGATCAGGATTTAGCGATTATGGATATTTGGCGTGCCGGGAGCACAATATATTATAAGGTAAAGAACCAAGGCACAGCAAATGTGGGGTCTAGTTACACTTCGCTAACTGTTGAGGGCGTTTTCAAAGCATCTGATTATGTTGCATCACTGGAGCAGGGAGCAGAAAGAATCGAGTCTTTTACTTACAACTGGACATACACTCCACCCGGGGATAACATAACGATATGCGCGGATTATCAAAATACTGTTACGGAGTTTAACGAGACGAATAATTGCAGATCAAAGACTCTTCTATACCCGCCACCTACTTCAGGGGCGGGCGTAACTCGGGAAGAGGTATGTCATATTAGCGAACAGATCGGTTTTTCGACTGGCGGGGCAAAAGATGTCAACAATTTCCGTGAAAATATCGGTAATGACTATTTGCCACTTCCAACAGACATCACATATGAAGGTTTATTTTACGATTATTATTTTGACACAGGCGAGAAGGCAGAATGTCAGGAACTATTTTGTCCTTCTTACAGCTATGCACTATCCAAAGACCCGGTATCAGAAGTGTTAGGGTATTATCTGTCTGTTGGTCTGAACTCGGGTATAAATGAGAGCGATTTCCAGCGGAAGAAGCTGAATTTAGTCCTAATATTAGATATTTCAGGTTCTATGGGCAGTTCCTTTGACGAGTATTATTATGATCGGTTTGGTAATCGTGTGGACGTTAATGAAACGGAAGACGCAGAAAAGAGCAAGATAGAAATAGCAGCAGAAGCCATTGTCGCACTTCTTGACCATCTTGAAGACGATGATCGGTTTGGTCTGGTGCTCTTTAATACCGGTGCGGAATTGGCCGAACCAGTATCTCTAGTTGGTGATAAGGACATGCCGAAGCTAAAAGGCGATGTCCTGGAAATTTCTGCCACTGGCGGGACACAACTGTCTGCCGGAATGCAGATGGCGACCGAATTATACGATGAGTTCTTAGAGCTCAATCAGTCGGAATATGAGAACCGGATCATATTCTTGACCGATGCAATGCCAAATTTAGGGCAGACGAGTGAAAGTAGTCTGCTCGGCATGACTGAGACTAATGCTAACAAGAAGGTGTATACAACTTTCATAGGCATTGGCGTTGATTTTAATACCGAACTCGTGGAGTATATAACTAAGATCCGAGGTGCGAATTACTATTCTGTTCACTCGGCGAAGCAGTTCAAGGAACGGATGGATGATGAATTTGAGTATATGGTGACTCCGTTAGTATTCGATCTGCAATTGAATTTGGATGCGGTCGGTTATGAGATTGAGAAGGTATATGGCTCGCCGGAAGCAGACGAGGCGACCGGAGAGATAATGAAGGTTAAAACGCTCTTTCCGTCCAAAAAGGAAGGGGGTGAGACCAGGGGCGGGTTAGTATTGTTGAAGTTGAGGAAAATATCGCCTGAAACTAGTTTGAAACTGAACGTAAGCTACGAGGATCGTAATGGCGTATCTGGCAGTGATGTGGCAACGATAGTATTAGAGGAAAAAGAGCCGGATTTCTTTGATAATTCCGGTATTCGAAAAGGTATCTTACTATCACGATATGCAGATCTTATTAAAAACTGGATTCATGATGAGCGAGCTAGTATCGAGCGGAACGAGACAGTGAAACCCGCGGTAAATGTAGTAGAAGGTATTCTACCGCCTGTCGAGCTGGGTAGGTGGGAGCGGCAATCAATACCGCTACGGGTTTCGGAACCGTATAAAGCGCTATTTAGTGCCTTTAGCAGTTATTTCGAGGCTGAAATGAACGCTATTGGCGATGATACTCTGGGTCAGGAGCTTGATATTTTGGATATGCTTAGTGGCTATGAATAAGAGGGTGTGTTTGAGTTGTATAGCAAAATAAAAAAACCACGCGAATACACAAGATTAACACAAGAGCTTTTGATGTGTCGCAAAAATCTTTACACTTGAGGACGAAAGAAAAGGGTACGTAGTGTAGAACAGACGAACAAGGTAACTTTTGAGCAGTATGCGAGGCTGGCTTTGAGTCATGCGGAATTTTACAGGAACGAAGATACATCAGACGGTTGAAATGTCAGTGCTTTTTGGATGCATCTCTTGGGGTATGACAAGGCGAGAGGCAGTGGAGATGGCGAAGGACGCAATAGAAGCATGGATAATTACGGCGCTTCGCTTCGGCGATAAAATCCCTGCAATTGACGATTGTTTCCTCCAGTATGCGATAGATGAACTAGAAGATGTCGAGATTACACCCGGAGAAACCGAAGGAAGTTATTCGAAAACTTCGGAAGGGCGATGCTTCGAGAAGCAGGGATTTCT
>QENH01000154.1 GCA_003336485.1 Candidatus Methanophagales archaeon | reverse complement strand
TCTGATACATTCACATCCACCGTGTCTTCATCTCCTGTATCCAAATCCATTGCTTGAAGCGTATATGCACTCGTATTATGGAAAATAACTGAAAATTTCATCTTACCGTCTTCTTTGATCGTAACATTGAATCCGTAGCAACGCTCTTTTGGCTCATCGGTAACCGGATCAGTAACATTGGAGTATTCACGATCAAAAGTATCTACAAAGTCATCTAGTCCCTCTTCAAACTCAACATAATCCCTTCCAGCCGTTGCCTCAACCGTTACAAGATGCCCATATATGCCTGTTACCGTTACTGTTACCGGCTGTAACTCTGCAAAATCTGCAAAATCTGCAAAATCTGTCTTATCAACGTCAATGTCAACTTCACCTTTTAGCACTTCTAAACTCTTTGAGATAGATGACATACCTAATCCTTTCGCATTCTCTTCCGCTGTTACAACCGAAAATGAGTATGTGCCGAGTATCCAACCCGTAGTATCTATTTGCTTTGCCGTATCTGTTGACCCATATTCTATGAGCTGCGATACGTTTATATCATCGAAATACTGAGTTTTGGTGTCAACCGTCCACTTCTCTATTTTGCGCCCGGCTGGATCGACGATCTTCAGATCAACGCAATCATTTGGATCCAAATATATTGGGCAGTCTATTCTTAAAGGAGTCCCAGCAGCTATGCTTGAAACAACATCCGATCCCACTTTTAAATCAAGCGGGATTGCTGGCTCGGATACCAATAGGTATTGGTTCAGGGCATCACACGTTAGCGTGTATGTCCCCGTCCTAGCCATAGAGGATGTATCGAGGTATATGCCCTCAACAATCTTGGTTCTGCCCGTGCCACTCACATTCGTCACCGTCTCTGTTACAAATGTAGATGCTGAAAATGCTTCACCATCCGTATTTGTATCAGGAATACCTTGTATCAGTATTGTGTCCCCATCTTTTGCGTTGCTGAAAATGAGCTCTTGACCGATTTTTATCGCATCTGTGTCTCCATCGGTGATCTCAATAACCACAAATCCGGGATTCACCATATAACCATTTCTGTCCGTCAAATAACTGCTTGTATCAACTTTCGCAGTTCCTGTGGGCACAATCGCCATCAAAGAAGCTAACATGATCACAGCAATTGCTATACCTATTATCGCTTTTCCTTTACTTCTTTTCTCCATTTTTTTTCTTTTCACCTTCCAAATAAGTTCCACAATATACAATACAATAGAAGATTTCGCCTGCGGCGACTTGCTTGCTTGCTTGCTTGCTTACAAAACGTTTTTCATCTGCCTTCGCCGCCGCCCTCTTCGCTATGTATCGGCTATACTTATACTTTTCTATTACTTCTTCTTTCTATGCACAAGGTACGCGACAGCTAACAAGCCCACCATTGCGAATATCGCCTCGAAACCTGGTGGTTCCGGTGTTGGCTCGGGTGTTGGCTCAGGCGTTGCTAATATCTCCTCTAATACCTCTTCTGTCGTCTCTACTGCCCCGTCTCTACTGCCTTCTATCCTTCCTCCGGTTATGGACACGTCCGCATCATCCCTATGCCCATCACCATCATCTGCCGTCACCGTGTATTCGCCCGATGTTTGATTGAGAGTCACCACGGGTGCTTCAACATTCATGTGACCCGCCACCATGCGATCATCGCTCCCTGCTGCTTCTATCGTTAGACCCGCTATTATAGCTGAAATCTGCGCTTGTGTCTTCGATCCGAGACTTATTATTCCACCATATCTTCTCTCAAATGCTAAACCAAAAAGGTCCGGGCTGTTAAGCTCATCATATACACCATTACGTCCCGGACTTACCACAACTACCATATATTTACCGGTGTCTGCGTCCTCAACGACATAGAACTCATTCAAGTAGGAATAGTCTCTATCTGATACAGTGGAACGTTCATAGGTAATACCGGGAACATCCGGAACACTAGCTGGATTTATTCCTCTGCCGGAACCGCCATTCGGTGCGATTGTTACTATATCAATGAAATCCGAACCTTCTGCTATGCCATGGACAGTGAATTCGTTCTCTTGTGCAACATTTGTACTTGAAATCTCGGCGGTCAATTCCAGATCCTCTACAACTACTACGGTCGCTGGCATATCCAATATCTTAACTTCTCCCTTCGGCAGCGTCCGTGACTTAGCCAGTGTCTTAGCCCGAGACCTGGTCACTGACTTAGTTGCAGATGATAAATCCAATCCCTGGGCATTCTCCTCCTCTGTTACAACAGAAAAAGTGTATGAACCAAGTATCCAGTCAGTAGTATCTATTTGCATTGCAGGATTGGTTGATCCGTATTCTACGAGCTGCGCTACGTTTATCTCGTCGAAATTCTGCGTTTCACCGCCAACAGTCCACGATTTCATTTGGCGCCCTCTCGGATCCATGATTATCAAGTTAATACAATCATTTGGACTCAAGTCCGATGCCCCCGAGCAATCTATTCTCAGGTTAGTCCCGACTGTTATAGCTGAAACAACCTCCGGTCCTACGTTTAATTCAAGCGGGATTGATGGCCTGGATACAGATAGTTGTTGGCTTAGGCTACCACAGGATACAGTGTATGTCCCCCTCCTACCCAGCGAGGTTGTATCGAAGTATATACCATCAACAGTCTTGTCATTGCCCGCTATGCCATTCACATCCGTCACCGTCTCTGTTACAAATGCAGATGCTGAGTATGCTTCTCCATCAGTATTTGTATCAGTAATACCTTCTATCAGTACTATGTCTCCCTCTTTTGTGTTATCAAAAATAATCTTTTGACCGATTTTTATCGCATCTCTATCGCCTTCTGTGAGTTCGATAACCACAAATGCCGGATTCACCGGATAACCATTTCTAGTGGTCAAGTAGCCATTTGTCATATCTTTCGCTGTTATTGCAGGCACTATAAAAGTAGCGAGCATAACCGCAACAATTGCAATACCTAATATCGCTTTACCCTTCCCTCGCTCACTCATTTTTTTCTATTTTTTCTTATCGCTATTTATATTTTTGCATTTTGCACTTTGCATTTTGCATTGTCAGCACAAAAATCGATGAATTTTTGTGCCGACTCACTTGTACCTATACCCTATCCGCTCCGAGTTCCGCGCATAGACCTCAAATCCTGGAATAATCACCCTGACAACTGGAATACCTATATTGGCCCGCGTTAAATCCACCACAATTACTCGGTCCACGAGCGCTTTCAATTTAGCTAGTGCAACCCTTATATCGCCATCTATTGTATCAGTTGCAAGAGCAGGAAGCTCGTTCAACTTCACTTTTGCGTCTCCCTTATCTTCATACCAGTGCTTATTCAATCGCTTCATTGCCATATAACTCATTACAAATGGCGTTTTCATTGCATCGCCACTCACTATCTGCATGAGTCGCGACTGCGCTGCTTCTGTTATCGCCCTTATTGTTGCTATTCTCGGATCGCTATGCGTACCCGCGCCATAAACAAGTAAAGAAGGGTCCTCGGAGATGTCATCTAAAGCTAATGCAACCGTTGTAAATCCCGTGTCTGATGGGATATACCAGAAGCGAGGTACTGCTCCCACCGACACAAATCGCTCTTTCAACTCGTAGATCAGGTCATCCTCTTCGCCGATTTCTATTCGCTTACCTGCATCCTTCTTTAGCTCTACCGAACTTAAAGCGTCGCGCTCTATCACTTCAGTGATACCATGAAAGATAGCTTCTTCGTGGTTGTTCCCGGACGCTATGCCGTTACTGTCGCTTCTAAATAGCCTTCCACCGCGATTAGACATGTAGGGATGAAATACCGCATTTGCAGGCACGAGAACCGCCTCTTCTCGTAATAGGTCATAGCCGTCACACCACTCTATCTTTGTTTTCGGTCCGACATTAGAAATAGCACTCAATATTAGCGATCTGGGGTTCACTTTTTCGCCTTTGCATCCATCATACGATTCAAACATGAATTCCGCTCGGTCATCATCCTTTATTTCCGCGGAGTATCTCTCGATTGATTCCATGAGCACAGATACACGCGATTGCTCGTCTGTAAGCCCTTTACCGGTGTGGACAGACACTGCACCTTTCTTTGCCCCCGGTCTGCTTGCAGAACATATAGGTATGTCGAGCTTATCCTGCCCTGTAAGGTCCTCTATATCCTTTATTCCCACCTTATCTTTTAGTTCTTCGACATCGCTCAGCGTCTCTTCAGGCGTTAAAGCGCGATGTGAATCGAAGAAGTATCTTTTCGGCGTCCGTCTGAGCACTATTTCCATCTTTCACTTCACCTTTATATAAATGAAATAATTAAATTTAAATATTAGCAAAATGTCATGGGTAGCAGAAGAGACACCGGAAGAGAGAACGAGAAGATGGCAGGCGAGAGAGGCAGAAAGGGCTGATGAAAAGCGACCAGTGGAAGCGGTCTGTTCAAGTTGTGGTAAAAAAATGAAAGAAGGGGAATTCATTGCAATACAGGGAAAAATTCTTTGTGCTGAGTGTTATGCAGATGAATTAGAAGCGACTATGGATATGGGTGCCGCAGATGGTAGTGGAGCAGGATAAGGAGAGAAAAAATGGAAGATGAGAAATATGCACTAGCTCTACCTCGTGGTATAACTACGGGTATAATATTCGAGGCTGTGGAAAAGTTCGGATTGGAAATAGGTCATGAAGAGCAATCAGAAGACGCATTTGATCCTAGAACCGACTTACCTACCAAGGATTATGTGCCTCGGATAGTACTATGGGGTGATTCGGCCGAGAAAATGGAGCAGGCGAAAGAATATATATTCACGAAGCACGGAGAATGGATAAATGGGTTAGAAGATTGGCGTAAGATGCGTATGAATAAAATCGCGAAGAAGATGCGGAAACGATGAAGTGAATTCCTACCCAAGATTCATTGGCGTGTGCAAAGCAAAATCAATTCTTCGGTAATGACGTGATCTGATCTAATGAAGGGTAAATATAAGAGGCAAATAAAGAGCGATTTAGAAGGGAAAATAACGTCTTATATTCGGGATAGGGAAGATAAATGTCTATCAGAATTTGCGTCTAAGAGTGACGATGGATTAAGAAGGCAGCAAAAATATACCGATGATATTCGGGCTAAATATTCAAGAGACGCTGATCGGATTGCACATACACGTGCTTACTCAATTTAGAAGGAGTGTTCAAGGAAATTATATTGCCCAAAAGAGTTACTACATTTCGCAAAAGGGAAGATTCAAATGTGTAGCGCGGGTAACGCTAATACACTTATATATTATGGAAACAATAAGAAAAAGGTAGTACTTTCATTGACTCCCATCAAGATAAGATTGATAAAATGTGGTGTTGATGGAGTAGGGGGATAGACAATGATAAGGGTATACATAGCAGGTCCATTATTCTCGGAAGCGGAGAGGCAGTATAACAAATATTTGAGTGATTTTCTTGAGAATTTTGGCGTTGAAACATTTCTGCCACAACGTGATGGCCATAAGTTCTCAGATTTATTAGCAAATGGGACAACTAAATCCGTAGCTATGAATAAAATTTTTACTCGCGATATTAATGAGCTTAAAAAAGCGGATGTTGTGATTTTTGTTATGGATGGTAAAGTTCCGGATGAATGGGCATGCGTGGAGATAGGATATGCATATGCTCTGGGTAAAGAATGTATTGGTCTAAAAACAGACCCACGAACACTCATGTCAGACGCAGATAAGCTAATTCCGTTAGCAATAAAGAACTGAGATAGTTTTAATTTAGGGAACTCACAAAGGGTAATGTACCAGAACCGTACCATTTTTAAAAAAATCGGTAGAATTTTACGCTGACTCCCGTAGCTTACCCAGATACAGCCACTGGTCGAAATAGCCATTGCTTTCTTTGTTCTCTTTTATCTCACCTTCGAAATCATCATTTAACAGGTCTGTTATAATGACCGCTTCTTCTTCACTCGATAAGGTAAATAGCACTTTACCACCGGTTATTAATACATTTGGTACCGCTCGTAGCACATTCTCCCAATTAAGTTGCTCAAAATGAGTTAGCTTCCCTACCATGAATCCGAACACAACATCAAATTCTTTATCAAAGAAGGATGAAAGGAGAGAACAATCCAATACGATACACCTCTTGGGCTCTAACACCTCTTCCTCCAAGCCTTTACATATCTCACACTTGTTTATATCTACGGTAAGTGGGTAAATACCCAGCTCATGCAGTGCGATTGTCGCACCACCATCGCCACATCCAATCTCAAGTGTTTTATTATTTCCGCTTAGCTCATTCTCGGTTATAAAATCACCCAAAACGTTCTTTAATACCTCTATCCTTTCACGCGGATAAAAGCACTCCTCTTTTAAATTTAAATTACAATCACAAAATAAGCGGTTCACCAACCCGAAGGAATAAAACTCGACCATCCCGTCATGAAATTCCGCCCGCTTTACTGCCACATCTTTTGTCTTTGCTACTTTTACCATGCTCGCAAGAGCCTCAAATTCTTCCTTCTTGCCGCTATCTGCGATGACATCAGTAAAGATAATCAAGAACTCCAAATCTTTGTCGCGTATAGCAAGCCCTATCAGCTCGTTCTGCTCATCCAATATCCTTATCGCTTCCACTACATCTTCACCTTTTACCTTACCCAAGTATTCGAGCGTCCTGCCCAGCCACTTTTGATCGGCATAGCTCCTTTCTACCAGCATAAAATCGCCTATCCCCAATAGCTCGTTTAGTTCCATCGCTTAGTTAATAAACAAACAACGATACTATTTATCTTTGAGCCGATACATCTTATCGCACCACACATTCAGACACATAACTCTTTACCGCATCCCTCAAACATACTAAATCGGCATCTGTGTAAATCATCTGACCATCAAGAATTTCTTGGTCCAATACCGTTTCCGGCACGAATTTCTGCAAAATATAGCGTTTACTACCGCGTATCTGTTTACCTATCGCCAAAATGTCGGTCTTACCAAGTTGCGATTTTACTACTGTTGTTCGAAATTCATAATCCAATCCCGCATGCATGATTAACTCGATGCTAGCTTTTATCTTCGCCTGGTCAACCTTAGAATTAGTAATCTCCGGGTATCTATCCAGTGGCGCTTTTACATCCATCGCAATGTAGTCCACGATATTTAATTCAATCAATTCACGTAATATTCCGGGGTTGCTACCGTTTGTATCCAGCTTAACCAGAAAGTTCAATGCTTTTGTCTTACTGATAAAATCAATCAGGTCTGGCTGCAGTGTTGGTTCCCCACCCGTTATTTCAACCGCATCCAGTTTCCCACGTCGAGTTTCCAAAAATGCAAATATGTCCGCCTCAAGGATAGGCTGCGAGAATCGTTTCGGGTCCACCAGTTCCGGATTGTGGCAGTACGGACACTTGAAATTGCAGCCCTGAGTGAACACAATAGCACATATCTTGCCCGGATAGTCTATGAGCGAGAAACGCTGAAAACCACCGATTAACATGCTAATAACATATTGACATCAGCATTTAAATATTCGTATCTTGCGCCTAGAAACTAAATCACCGTTTTTTTAGACCGTACCCCTTCTCTCTAATGTTACCACCAACTCACTAACTCACCAACTCACCAACTCACTCATTCTCATCCACAGCATCACTAAAACTAATCAAATCCAACTGCTTATACACAACAGCCCCAGAATTGACCTTGACACCAGCAGCTTTGCTTGTTTTTGTACTTGAATCCAACGCTGTCCCCTTTTTCACCCTGATTTCGTGTGGTTTGACTTGCTCAACGACAAAGGTCTTCCGAGTTCTAAATTCTTCCCGCTTACCTCTGTTCCACTGGTTTACTGGCCGCAGATAACCCACTACTCGTGAATATACCTCCGTCTCCACACCACAATCCGGACATGTACAATGCTCGCCCGCAATATAACCATGAGAAGGGCAGACACTAAACGTAGGCGTGAATGTGAAATAAGGCAAGCGATAGGACTCACAAACTTTACGTATTAACCCCTTAATGGTATCCGGATCTTCAACCCTCTCTCCTGCGAATATGTGTAAAACAGTACCCCCGGTGTACTTCGTCTGTATTCCGTCTTGCAAATCTAACGCCTCGAAGACATCATCCGTGTAATTCACCGGTAGTTGTGTAGAATTAGTATAAAACGGCTCGGCCCCCGCCTTATACTCCTCTTCGTTAGCACAGATTATTTCCGTATTCTTCTCCTTGTCTATCCTAGCCAGCCTATAAGAAGTCCCCTCTGCTGGCGTAGCCTCAAGATTATAATTATTCCCCGTCTCCTCCTGGAACTCCCGTAATTTTTCACGCATAAAATCTAAAACCCTTAAGCTAAACTCTCGAGCTTTTTCCGATGCAATATCTTCTCCCAACAGATTCAAGCAGGCTTCATTCATACCCAATAAGCCAATAGTAGAGAAGTGGTTCTTCCAATATTCGCCAAACCGCTCTTTTACGCCTCTCAAATAAAATTTTGTATATGGATAAAGTGTTTCTCCCGCAAATTTCTCTAACACACCTCTCTTTATCTCCAAACTCTCCTTTGCCAGAACCATCAACCGTTCTAAAGCGGTGAGAAACTCATCTTCGTCTTTGGCTGAAAATCCTAGTCTCGCCATGTTGATCGTGACCACACCAATAGAACCAGTTAATGGATTCGAGCCGAAAAGACCACCGCCTCTTACTTCTAACGCCCTATTATCTATCCTTAACCGGCAGCACATGCTTCTGGCATCTTCCGGATTCATATCCGAATTGATAAAATTACTGAAATACGGCACCCCGTATTTTGCTGTAAGTACCCATAGACTTTCCAAATTACTATCCGCCCAGTTAAAGTCCTTGGAAATGTTATAGGTCGGGATAGGGAAAGTAAATACTCTGCCTTTTGCATCTCCTTCGGCCATCACTTCTAAAAACGCCCTATTGAACAACGCCATTTCCGCCTTGAAATCCTTATACGTCTCTTGCTGTAGCTTGCCACCAATAATCACGCCCTGGTTGGCGTAGTATTCAGGAACCGTCAAATCTAAGGTGATGTTTGTGAACGGGGTTTGAAATCCCACACGTGTAGGGACATTTAGATTAAATACAAACTCTTGCAATGCCTGTTTCACTTCATTGTAGCTCAAGTGATCATATCGTATGAAAGGCGCAAGAAGCGTATCAAAATTGGAGAACGCTTGCGCGCCCGCCGCCTCACCCTGAAGCGTATAAAAAAAATTTACTACCTGTCCTAAAGCGCTATGGAGATGCTTAGCAGGTCTGCTTTCTATCTTACCCGGTGCCCCCTTGAATCCCTCTACCAAAAGGTCAAAAAGGTCCCAGCCCACACAATAAACGGAAAGAAGATTTAAGTCGTGTATATGGAAATCGCCATTTAAATGTGCTTGCCTGATTTCCGGCGGGTATATTTTAATCAGCCAGTATATTTTGCTGATTTCCGATGAGACATAATTGTTTAACCCCTGTAAAGAGAAGGTCATATTGCTATTTTCGTTCACCTGCCAGTCAATCTTCTCTAAATATTGGTCAACCAAGTCAACATTAGCTCTGGCTGTAATATCCCTTATGCCCGCATGCTGCTCTCGATAAATAATGTATGCCTTAGCCGTTTTGCGATACGGCGAGGATAATAGAATCTCTTCGACTACATCTTGTATCTCTTCCACCGTTGGTACATCACGAGGAATCGCCTGTTGTGCTAAGTTCAAAACCTTAAGGGTCAATTTCTGCGCTTGATCATAATCAAATTCGCCGGTCACCGCACCTGCTTTTGCAATTGCAGTTGTTATCTTCTCCGTATCGAAGAATACTAACCTGCCATCTCTCTTTTCAATATTTGTGAACACAATAACTCCGCTCCCTATACCTACAAAGGGTCATATAATACTCGTACTTGTTCAAATATATATCTTCGTTTGAGCACGGTGGAACACATAGAGACCGTATCACAAAGGCTAGCCACAGAGAACACAAAGCGCACAGAAAGGAAATGCTCGGTGCTCTCGGTGTAACAACTCGGTGGCAAAAAATATACGCTATCTACAAGAAAGCACCCTTCGGGTGCAAATCAATTGTTAGCTATGGCTAAGCAGTGGATGGTTCCAATCAGCTAATTTACAACCAAAAACTTCGTTTTCTGTTGGAGGTCCCTTCTCATACAAGACGAGTGTCATTTTTCTTCCACAATTTGGACATTTTGGTGCCCATTTATTCGCTTTCGTAATAAAATCATCGAATGTCGCCTGCCTTAAACTTCTCTGTAAATATCCGGAATGTTTTCTTTTTGTTCTACGGCTGTAAGCACCATAATACCGTATCATTTTGAAATTTCGATCAGGAATGTGCTGAATTTGTGATTCTGGATTCTTTTGGGAGATATACGACAAAGCCCTCTGGATGATTCTTGAAAAGTTGGTCTATGAGTTCTGTGCTTGTAGGAAATTGTGTCGTTGATAGCTGCAATTGCCGCATCCATCAAAACCTTGCGTAGAAAACGATTTCTCCTCACAATGGGCCACAGAACATCGGGGATCGTGAGCACCGCATCTCGGTGAGGTACATTGAATAATGCATGTTTGAGAGATTTCGCCCATTTATCTGTGTGATTCTTGCCACAATTCGTGCAGATGCGACTGTTGCATCCAAAGAAAGTAGACTGCTTTTTGGGTTCCACAGGATTCACACTCGTATGTGAAGAAGCCGCGACTCTCGTCCTTGCAGGACAGCATCTTGTTAACTTCTTTGATTTCGACATCGCGGAGGTTATCTTTTTCTGCGAGACGAAATCCCGCCCAGTTGTGATTGTCCTCAAATATGTGTCTGACTGTGAGAGGGACATCAATAGTAAGACCGATGAGAACTATGATGAGATATGTTTCGGGTGTGAAGATGTCCGAGTGCATCCGTTAGATATATTGCTAGAGGGTTATAATAATTAATGCTGAGCGAACGCAGAGTTATAGTTTATATCCCTTAAATCCGTGTAAATCTGCGTCATAAATAGGCAGAAGTTATACTTTATATACCTTAAAATAGGAGGAAGTCATACAGTATTTACCGCTCCTGCTCGTAAAGTGCCATTATCTATTTCCCTGAGGCACACTCGCACTTTGCTCACGATTTCGTCTAGTTTATCTTGTGGAACACTCTCACGCCTCACAATCCCACTCACAATACCCACGACTTTCCCCGGCGTTTCACACTCTTTATTTCTCGTGCTTACGCCTATCTGCTCGAACTCCTCATACTCTACCGGGCTTTGACAAAGGATGACCGCACAAATCGGGATCCTTTTCAACTCGAACCGAACTTTATAGATGAAATGCACTTTTACGTTGCCATGATGAAATACGGCAAGC
Organism: Candidatus Methanophagales archaeon; assembly: GCA_003336485.1. GTDB lineage: Archaea > Halobacteriota > Syntropharchaeia > Alkanophagales > Methanospirareceae > Methanophaga. The sequence continues at coordinate 12,729 of QENH01000154.1, read as the reverse complement.
TTATGCCCTCCAATTATATCTATCTCTTTTTGCTCCAATCCGAAAGCTACACCCTGCCCTCCGGACCTTGGTGCATCACGCGGCGTCCCATTACCGGCATTCAATACTAATACACCGGTAGATACGCCTTTGCCCCGTAATTCCGTGGTTATCTGGCATACAGGCTTTGGCACGTGCCTTGTACCCGGAGACATTGCAACTGCAACTACATCGTTCTTCCATGCTTTCGCAAATGTACCCCTCTGAGCAATTCCGCCACCTAACCCAAGCCCCTGCCCTTTCCTGCATGCTAACAGCTGCGTCTCTCTACCTATGGCCATTATTTTTGCTCGGTATCGTATTTCAAGTCTTCTGTCTTCGTTATCTTGCCATCCTGCATGTGCGCTATCCGATCACAGACATCGTGAGCGAAATCAAGGTCATGAGTGACAATTAAGAGCGTCACACCAAGGTTTTCACGTGCCGCCCTTATAGAATCAGCAACGAATTTCTTTGTTATCGGGTCCATTGTGCCTGTTGGTTCATCAAGTATGGCTATTGTAGGTTCCTTCATTATTACCTGTGCAAGAGCAATACGCTGTCGTTCTCCAACGCTCAGCTCAGTATGCGTTTTTGGCAGTATTTCCTCCGTTGCCTCTTCGCTGAATCCCACCCCTTGCAGAACAAACTTCGCTTTCATACGCCCAAGCTCTTCGGGCATCTTCAAACCAATACAGGAGGTTAGATTCGCTAATACCGTGTGTTCGGGATATAATGAGTATTCCTGATGCAGCATAACTACCCGTGCTGCCGCTTGCTCGCCCATACCCTCCGTAGTCGCACCCCATGCAAGCCACACGCCCGTTTCCGCCACACGGCCCACTTCTATCCACCTATCACCTACCCGTATCTGGATAGAGCCATCTGTTAGTGGATCTACTTGAGCGATAATCCGCGATAAGCTTGTCTTTCCCGAGCCACTCTTGCCTAGGAGACCAAATATTTCACCCTCATTTATTGTTAGTGTGACATCATCCACCGCTTTTACCATGCCCCGCCATATGGAATAATAATACTTCTTACAATGGTCTATCTTTATCTTCGGGTCGCCTATTTTAGCATATTCTTCACGTTCTATCTCGCCCACCTGACTCTCAAACTCGTCCACCACCGTCTTCGAATCGCCATATTTCACTACTTTTCCGTCCTCAAGCCATAACGTCTTCTCTGACAGTTCTTTAATAACGTAAGGCCAGTGGGAAGTAACAATCATAGTCATCCCACCCGCTGTACTATCCAACAGCGCTTTATGAACGAGTTTTGCGGTCTCAAAGTCTAATGTCCCCGTGGGCTCGTCTGCTAAAAGTAATATAGGATCCAGGGCAAGTTGCCTTGCGAGCACTACTCGCTGTTTCTCGCCGCCACTAAGGTTAACTGCGGGGAAGGTAATACGATGTAGCATTCTAACCGACTTCAACAGATCATAAGCGCGTCTAAACCGCTTCGATGCCGGGTAATCCCTGCTCTCCAGTGCCTGTATTACGTTATACATGACGGAATCATCACTGTATAGTCCAAAAGTACGTTGGAGCATGATCGCAACAGCCCTCTTCACTTTCTTCCTTGCCTCTTTGTCCTTCCAGTAATTCACTTCCTTCAATTCTAACTTTGTTCCGCACTTAACACATGCCTCTCCTACTTTACTTGGTACATCTACCCACTCACAGGAAGGGCACATACCCACTCTAAAGATTATTTCGCCACTTGTAGGTGCGTATTCTTCAGTACCTCGCAACATATGAAGCAAAGTGGATTTCCCGGAGCCACTCCGTCCAAGTAGACCCAAAGACGTCCCTTCTTTTATGTCCAGACTCACATCCTTCAGAACGTCTTTACCATCGAATTCTTTACAAATATCACGTAGTTTTACTATTACCTCTTTTTCTTCCATTTGTTCCATGCCCTTTATACCTTTATTATGCACCATATATGAAAATAAAATTGCCGTGTGACATTAACCCATTCTCAAATCTTCTATCTCTATTACTTTACCATTCTCCATCTTCGCTACTCGATCACATACCTTCTCTGCGAAATCAAGGTCATGTGTGACAATAACGAAAGTTATACCCATACTCTCCCTCGCCTTTATTATCGTCTCGCCAACGTATTTCTTTGTTACCGGGTCCATTGTCCCTGTTGGCTCATCAAGGACCGCAATATTAGGCTCTTTCATCAGTAATTGCGCAATAAGTATCCGCTGTTTCTCGCCCACGCTCAGTGCATCATGCGTTTTTGGTAGTATATCCTCTATTTCTTCTTCTGCAAATCCCACTCCTTTGAGCATGAAGTTTACTTTCATCTTTGCTAAGTCATCTGGCATATCGAGACCTATACCATGCGTGAGGTTCTCCCACGTCGTGAGTTTCGGAAACAGAGTATATTCTTGATGTAAGACACCCACAAAATGAGATTTCCACTCGGTCGTGCCACCCACAATTACGCCATTCTCTATGAATGTACCAGCATCCGCCTTTGCTGCATCATACCATCTGTCCCCTACTCTCACCCACGCAGAACCACCTGACCCGGGGTCTAAATGACTTACAATCCTCATTAAACTCGTCTTTCCCGCACCGCTATGCCCGACAACACCAAATATCTCTGTCTCATTTATCTCGAACGAGACATCATCCACCGCCTTCACAACGCCTCGCGATGCAGACAGGTAATATTTCTTCAGCTTATCTATCCTTATCTTCGGATCGCCAAACTTTTTATAATCATTACGCTCTATTTCACCTACTTCCGCCTCAAAATGATCCACCACTTCATCCGTCGGGCCATATTCAACGATTTCGCCCTTATCGAACCATGCTGTTTCTTCTGTCAACTCTCTAATCACATACGGCCAATGAGAAGTAACGAGGAATGTTGTTCCACCTCTTGTGGTCTCTATCAATGCGCGATGCACCACCTTTGCCGTTTCATGGTCTAACGTACCTGTAGGTTCATCGGCTAAAAGCAGAATCGGCGCCAGCGCTAATTGCCTCGCAAGCACCATTCGCTGTTTCTCGCCGCCACTGAGGTCTCTTGTATCTGGCATATTTACACGGTGCAACATCTTTACAGATTCCAGGATCTCATAGGCTTTCTTCAGCCGCTTACTCTTTGGATATCGTGTCCGCTCCAAGGCCTCTACCACATTCCAGATGACGCCCTCGTCACTATACAAGGCAAAACTGCGCTGGAGCATGATTGCAATCGCACTCTTCATTGTCCTCTTCATGCTCGTATCCTGCCAGAAATTCACTTCCTTAAATACAAACTCGGTACCACACTTCTGACACTTATCGCCTACCCTGCTTGGGCCCTCTATCCACGTGCAGTTAGGACAATACGCCAACCTGAAAATTATCTCACCGCTATCCGGCGCGTATTCCTCGGTGCCGCGAAGCATACGGAGTAAGACAGATTTCCCGGCGCCACTCTTACCGAGCAATCCTAACGGTTCCGTCTCTTTTATATCTAGATTTATATCCTTCAACACCGTTTTACCTTCGAACTGTTTGTTCACACCTCGAATTTTTATAAATATCTCTTTCTCTTCTCCCATCTCCCTCTTTTCCCCCTCTTTCTTTGTCTATCGCCCTATTTTTGTAATCGACAAACGACATACTTTAAGCGTTCCTATCACATAAAAGTGAAGTTTTCGCTGTTATAGTTAAACGTTCTTTTTTCTCCCTTTAAAAACTTTTCTATATTTGTTTGTCACCGCTTCTTCTTTAACACTACTATATCCGGCCTTGGTGCTGCTTTCGAGCCTGCAAACTCTCTTTTGCATCGCTCGCATAATTCACGCGAGGTAAGCGTGACCACTTCTTCGCTCCCTGGTAGCTTCCTTGCATACATGAACCCGGGCTTTACACCAACTGCGAGACTTATCTCTTCCAGGACCGCATTTATCTTCTCCTTGAACACCGCCACATCATCGCCATGCAATCCTCTCAGATCCGCCGCGAAACCTACGCAGCCACAAGCCATCCCAAATACCTTCGCTTCCGGCACGAATATGTTCCCAACTAAAGCACGCAGTTCTTTCTCGAGCTTTCGCCTGCCCTCACCTATTTCTTCTTTCATTTTTTATTTTATCACACTTAACACCTTGTTTGTTAGTTCATCGCAATAGTGACATTCATTACATATCTTTTTGCAGTTCTTCCATTGCTTTATGCTACCATCCAGGAGTTTATTATCCATCTGGAACATATAACGGAGTTCTGATGGACAATCAAGGAGTTCTAGCAGGTTACCATCGAACATGCGCTGAGAATATGCAGTCATGCAATTTATTATCCAGTTCACCGCATTCGCTCTACCTGAGATCTTGAAATCGCTTACGCCTATCGCTTCGTATTCCTTCATGTCTTCCGGTCTTATCCACGGCGACCGTGTAATCTGCGCGGGATCCCTTACCCGGATAGAAATGCACTTGTCAAAATAGTAGTCGCCAAAAGTGTTCAGGGGCTGGGTTCGTGCATTCAAGGATGACGAGGTCACGTGCGAGAAGAGATTGAAATGAGCATGCCGAAATGGGCACTTATAAAGGCAGCCTTCATTCACTATCACCCGAAGGTCACAGCTAACCGCTTTCGTTATTGCTTCTAAGATCTTAAAGTCCCGGTTTATGTTTGTATCCAGAGTGATCGCATCAGCGCCAAGGTCCTCAAAGAATTCTGCTCGTTGCGGCGAATCCACATGCGCCACGCATGAGATTACCGTCTCCATCGGGAAATCACGCAAAAGCTCCGCGAGATACGGCTCGGCCACCGTAACACCATCAACGCCTGCCTTATTAAGCTCGTTGAAATACCAGTTGAACATCTTATAGCCTTCAAGCGTTAGATGATAACCACCAAAGCAAGATGCATTCATAGCGATATTTAGCTTTACATTGTGCTGATGTGCATATGCTGTTTGCTCTTTTATATCCTCGATTAAGGGCGCATACAGTGTCGCTCTTCCGCTCCCCATCACTTCCGGCGAGCCGGCCATGTAGACCTCCCATACGTCTTTTAGACCCTTAGATTCTTTACTTGCTATTATCTCTTTCAAAGCGGAAAAATGGCCGGGATGCGGAAGTATTAATCGCATTTTTTTTCTATCACTTAATCTATAACTAATTCCTTAATTAATTGTTTTATAAATAGTTCTAAATATGATGAATGGGATGTGTACATTAAAGAGAGGGAAATCATAAACAATATCGAAATCTGAAATCACATAAATCTGCGTCCTAAATTAAATATGTAGTAGTTATACTTCATATAGAATGAAAAACCCACCTATCCGAATTAAATCCGACGTCTGACTTTCTTTTTATAATCCCTGTATTCTGTTCCCAATACTTGCTCAATGTTCTTCTCCTCTATCGGAATGAAGAGTAGTTCCATTAGAAGTACAAAAACTAGTGGAAATATGAATGATAATAAAGACCCCGAAATAATCGCAACAGCTAATAAATAGCTGCTTTAAACAGAGTAGCGAAATGATGGAGTCTTTCTTCCTTTTCTTCTTTATCCTTTTCGCCTAAGTCCAATCTTGCCCGCTCTACAATTTCATCGAAGACCTCGGGATCGCGTATATCATTACCCATTTCTTCATTTAGGACTAAAAGTGTTTTTAAATGTATTTCGGGAAATTGTTTACTGCCTGTATAATAGCCGGTATATCTAATTTTTATGGTATTTGATGATGGGTCAAGCTCAATTACTTCTAAATCTTTGTAATCTTGTTTTTGGAGTTCGTCACCTATTACTTTTTTATATTTCGCTCTAAAATCTTTATCCGATTCTATTTTAGCTTTGGTGCTCTTGGCTAATCCGGAAAGAGCATAGTGAAGTTTAGCTTCTACTTTCGCAGGTTTGTAAACTTCATCAGATATTATATCGTCCAATATTTCACTAAGCGACATAAGTAATCAGGGTACTATCGAGTAAGAGCGTATAAATATTTTTCGTTTTCTTCTTGCTACCCAAAAGGAATATCATGTATTATGAATATATATTCAGATAGTGAACTAAAAAGATGAATGTATGTGTAACAGCGACGGCGGGTGACTTGAATGCTCAGGTGGACCCGCGATTTGGAAGATGCCAGTACTTCGTGTTCGTTGATCCTGATACGATGGCGATCGAAACGATGCCTAATGACGCTATTGCCGTTTCTGGCGGGGCCGGGATACAAGCAGCTCAAACTGTTGTTGATAAGGGTGTGGAGGCACTTATATCCGGGAATATGGGCCCCAATGCTTTTCAGGTGCTTTCCGCAGCCGGAGTGAAGGTCGTAACGGGCGCCTATGGCACGGTAAAAGAAGCAGTTGAGATGTATAAAACCGGTACACTGAGCGAGACCGATGCTGCGACCGTTTCTGCTCATGCAGGTACGGGTGGAGGTCAAGGAGGCGGAGTTGGCAGAAGTAAGGGATTGGATAAGCAACCACCAACGACATCACAAGCGCAGCCGCAAATAAAAAAGGGGGCAATAATATGAAGATCGGCGTTCCGACAATGGGCGATAGAGGCTTAGAGGAAACTGTGAGCGGGCATTTTGGGCGTGCACCGACATTTACGGTTGTTGATATGAGCACGAATGAGGTGAACGTGTTGCCAAACACGAGTGAGCACTTTGGTGGCACTAAAGTCGCACCCGAGATTTTAGCAGAGGCTGGTGCTGAGGTAATGATCTGCTCCGGGTTGGGACAGCGAGCAGTAAGCATGTTCGAGCAGTTTGGTGTTGAAGTCTACGTGGGCATAGATTCGAGTGAAACAACAGTGGATGACGCGATACGTGCTTTCCAGGCTGGTTTGCTTCACGAAGCTACGGATAAAGATGCATGTGAGACGCACAAGCATTAATTAGGTGTGTGATACGAGAATAGTTAATGGCAATTCCGGTAGTCGAACAGAAACTGTGCACGGGATGTGGCGAATGTGTAGAGGTGTGCGAAGCGAACGCAATTAGAACAGTAGGGGAAAAGGCAAGAATAAACTATAACAGGTGTTATAATTCTAACGGGCGTGTTTGTAGAGCTTGTGCTGATGTATGTCCCAAAGGTGCAATTAGGTTAGTAGATTAGACGTAAAGGAGGATCATATCAGAGTGAAACCCGTTTGTTGTCTGCATAAAATAAGCAAGGAACAAATGGCTTCCTGTTCCGGATGTGTTACACAATTACCTGTTTTCCGCACGCAGATACTTTAAAAACTGCTCCAGAATGGGTATGGGGAGCGCGACATAGACCGCTTTTTTTTCCGCGTTTTGCTTGTGATCGTGCAATGTCGCTTCGGAAGCACCTTCTTCCCATTCCACCTTCAAATCCTTTTTGCCATACTTGCGTGCTAAAGCTTTAAACGACTCGAATATCTGCTTCCCCATAGGGCATAATTGCAATGTGGGTACCGGCCGAATAACGACAAAGGGGAACATTCTGCATGATGTGGGTCGTGCATCGTAAATTGTGCATGTGTCACCGTTTAAATACGGGCAGGGTGTCTTCAAGTAGTTATCTACCTCGTTCTCATCCAGCTTATCAAAGATAGCAGTACCGTCAAGCGGGAAAATACGCTCTAAATCGGCATCATTTAGGTGTATCGGCATCTCTAAACAGCACTTGCAGCACCGGTCGCAGTCGAAATAATCTAAGATCGCAAGTGCCAACTGCTCAAATTTCCGTCTGTCCGATTCCATCGTCATGACGTTTTGTGATACGGAGAACCAGAAAAGGTCATCACCGACCATTTCGTGGAACTGCATTGCCTGCTTCTTTAGTTCCTCTTCGTTCATCTCTTAAACTAGAATAAGCATCTAATAGTAATTAAACAACCTTTCTTCCAAACTTTCAAATCCAAAAAGTATACATTTTTATGCTGTTCTGTGGGCACTACTATTACCAGCGATGTCCGAATACGAGTTGCAGGTGGCTTATTCGCCTACGCCGAACCATTTAGTGTGTAGTTCTTTGTTATACTCATCCTCGTATATCGTCTTAATGAGTATAGGGTTGAGCTTTTCAGACCAGGGGCTGTCCTTTGGATAGGTGATACCGTAGAGGAACCACTCAAAGGTCTGAGGTGCTAGTGCCAGCATGGAATCGGGGTGGTTTTTGAGGTAGTATTTGAGAAGCGGCGAGTCGTGGACGACGGCGTCTACCTTTCGCTCTTTGAGAAGTGTGATCCCCTCAGCGATGGTTTCGACGAGTACTGGATGCATACCACGTTCTTCGGCCAGAGTGACGGACTCGGTTCCCGCGATGACTGCTACGGGCCTACCGTATAAGTCGTCGGGACCAGGGATGGAGGAAGTAGGCAATTGAGAGACCACCATCGTGCTACTGAGCGTTGCAATCGCAAAACCAAATATGGCAATGCCACTGATGATGACGAAAGCCGCGAATGCCTTGCCCCGAGGCTTTTTGGGATATACGTCTCCATAGCCCACAGTTGACATCGTGACAATTGTCCACCAAATCCCCGTTGCAACACCTTTACGGTAGTTTGTGTGGAAGTGCCCCTCTTCCTCACGCTCGATGAACCAAACGATGTGGCCTACGGTGACAATGTATATGAGGACTATAAGGAGGATCCCCATGATTTCTTTTGTGAATATTTGAGATAGTAGGTTTGGCTTACGTCCTTTTTCGGCTATGATCCCCAAGCTAGATATATAGAACGGTTGGCTAAAGTCGAAAGAGCATAACCTCTCCGAGGTGATAGTTGTCGCAGCGATACCGAAATCGACTTTACCATCTCGTATCGAGGCCAGGTGCGTTGGCAGGTTGGGGTCAACAAGGTATGAGACAGAAACAGGCTCTTCCAATTGTGCTATCATATGTTCGAGTAGGTCAATGCTAAACCCGCTCACAGAACCATTATCGGCGACGATGACGAAAGGTTCCGCATCTTTTACGCCTACTACTAGCTCGGACTCGCCACTCACACCGGCAACACAAAAGACAAGCATGAAACATGCAATTAATATCCATTTCATTGTGTAGTATCTTGATGTGTATATATAAAGTATAACTTCCATATACTTGTTTAGGCCGCAGATTTGCACTGATTGACGCAGAAAACTATTTCCTCAACGTATCAAATAAATGCCTTACGTTTAACTTCCGGTTTAGTACCTAAATTAAGTTCTAGTATCTGCGTTCATCTGCGTCCGATAGATATTATGCTTTCTTGTCATACAATTAAAACTCGTCCCTCGTTCAACCGCCAGACTTTCATCTTTTACACAGAAGATGTCGAGATTCGTTTTTTCGCGTGCCATGATCTCATCATAGCGAAACTTTCGCCATCGTCCATTTGGATTTTCTTTCGACCATGTCTCTTTTCTTTTATGCCTGTTTTCAGGCTTATAACATGCGATAAAATCGTAAGATGCAAGGAAGAAACCGCCGGTTCCGCATGCAGGATCGCAGATCATTTTTCCGAGTTTTTGATGTACGCATTCGACCATTGCCATGATAAGTGCACGGGGCGTGAAATACTGACCGGCGCCACTTTTTACGTCCTCTGCATTTTTCTCCAGCAGCCCTTCATATAATTTACCCTTTAGGTCTGTACCCATCAAGCTCCAGTTTTCTGCGTTTATCATAGCAATGATCCGATAGAGCTTGGCGGGGTCCTGGATCTTGTTCTGCGATTTGGTGAATATCTGGCCCAGGATGCCGCTGGCTTTACCTAACTCTCGGAGCAGTTTCACATAATGGGAATCGAGTTTAGCGCCTCGTTTCGATAACATGCTTGCCCAGTTATAACCGTCCGGAATAGGTAATTCGCGGTTATATGGCGGTTTTGTATATTCGTCCGCCAGTTTCAGGAATAGCAAGTAGGTGAGCTGTTCCAGGTAGTCGCCGTAGCCGACGCCGTCATCTCGCAAAACATCTGCGAAACTCCACACTTTTGATATTAATGTTTCGGTGTTGGTCATTTTTTATGGCATTTTCTGAATGCCCATCCCAACCTGCGTGAAATGGTCATCTTCGGTAAGAATATCAGCAATTTTCAGCTCTGTCATCACCACCATTGTAGTCAAATCGGTAAAGGAGATCCGCGGTTTGTCCCGAAACTTCATTCTCAAGCCTTTTGCTTTCTCGAATCGCTCTGCCGTAATACGCTCTAAACGCAGGTAGCCCTTCTTAATAGCAAGGTCTATCATCTCCTTGTGTCTATGCTCCTTCTTATCCCGTAGAGCAAGCCAGCCCCACGTATCCATGACTAGTTTCACGGTTCAGTCAAGTCACCATAGAGCTCACGATCAATATCTTTTGCTAAGGACCCATGAGATACCCCACTGATATATTTCAGAAGAGGGTCTTTTTTAGGGTCTAAATCTTCCGCCTTTTCTGCTCTCTGCTCTCTTGCCAAAAGAAAGCTAACGAAATCAAAGACTTCTGCGAGTTTATCCTCTGAGAGACGCGCTATTGATTCTTTAACAACGTCTTCTAATACTTGCCGTTTATGCGAAGCATTTTTCATTTTATAAAGTTGTTGATTTTTTTTTTGCAACAAAGGAAAAGACAGCAAAGGAATTACGCAGTATGTAGATAGAAGTGCTTTGACATCGGTCGTAAAAATCCCGATTCTTATTATACCGGGCATTACAACCCCAACTGAAATACCAAAGTATCAGTGAATGACATAAAAAGTGATGGACTTTATTGATTTTATTCAAGAAAGCACCCTACGGGTGCAAATCAATTGTAGCTAGGGCTAAGCAGTGGATGGTTCCAATCAGCTAATTTAGAACCAAAAACTTCGTTTTCTGTCGGGGGTCCCTTCTCATACAAGACGAGTGTCATTTTTCTTCCACAATTTGGACATTTTGGCGCCCATATATTCACATTCGTAACAAAATCATCGAATGTCGCCTGCCTTAAACTTCTCTGTAAATAGCCAGAATGTTTTCTTTTTGTTCTACGGCTGTAAGCACCGTAATGCCGTATCATTTTGAAATTTCGATCAGGAATGTGCTGAATCAATGCTTTAATGAACTCCCGCACTTTCATAGTCACGAAATGCCGCTTGCCCTCACGATCCACGTACCAGAATGTGACCTCTTTCCCGTCGTATCGGTGCAATCGTGTGTTTGCGACCGCGGGATGCCTGATGTATCTGGCTACATATCGGGCTACCCTTTGTTTGTTTGTGATTCTGGATTCTTTTGGGAGATATAGGACAAAGCCCTCTGGATGATTCTTGAAAAGTTGGTCTATGAGCATTGAGATCGCCCTAGTCTTTGGAAGTGCCGCTTTGAACCGGGTAAGTACCTGATATTGCCATGTTCTTCGCATAGACTTGAAAGGGATGAATTTTTGGTGTACGAATCTGCCGCGTTTGTCGAATCCTCCTTCGGTCACGAGTACATGGAGATATGAATTGAAGCCCATTTATCTGTGTGATTCTTGCCACAATTCGTGCAGATGCGACTGTTGCATCCAAAGAAAGTAGACTGCTTTTTGGGTTCCACATGATTCACACTCGTATGTGAAGAAGCCACGACTCTCGTCCTTGCAGGACAGCATCTTGTTAACTTCTTTGATTTCGACATCGCGGAGGTTATCTTTTTCTGCGAGACGAAATCCCGCCCAGTTGTGATTGTCCTCGAATATTTTAGGTGTCTGACTGTGAGAGGGACATCAATAGTAAGACCGATGAGAACTATGATGAGATATGTTTCGGGTGTGAAGATGTCCGGGTGCATCAGTTAGATATATTGCTAGAGGGTTATAATGATTAATGCTGAGCGAACGCAGAGTTATAGTTTATATCCCTTAAATCCGTGTAAATCTGCGTCATAAATAGGCAGAAGTTATACTTTATATACCTCAAAATTACCGACGAGGACATTTTGAATATCCATCGGGGGTTAACCGAAGACACGTTGGAAGACCCTTCTGATTGCGGAGCTTATCGAAATCGCTATGTTGTAGTGGCGAACAGACTAACAGGTGAGATTATTTTTCGACCACCAGAAAATGAAGAAGTGCCGGGATTGGTTAAAGATTTAGTTAAATGGGTGAATTCAGACGAAGCCAAAGAACTTGACACTATTCTCGTGGCAGGCGTGGCGCACTATGAATTTGTGAGGATCCATCCCTTTGTTGACGGAAACGGCAGAACCGCAAGGGTTCTTGCAAGCCTAATATTATATCTACGAGGTTTTGATACCAAACAATTCTTCTGTATTGATGACTATTACGATTCCGATAGACCAGCGTATTACAGAGCATTGCAAGGCGTTGATCAGAAGACTCAGGACCTGACCTACTGGCTGAAATATTTCGCGGAAGGAGTAGCAGTAAGTATTAATGCGGTAAAAGAAAGAGTGGTAAGGCACAGTAGCGAGAAATTAAGAAAAGCAGAAAGAGGTCAGATTGCTTTAACTGAAAGGCAGATGCAGATTGTGGAATTTATCAATACCGCAGGCAAAATTACAAGTGGCGACATTCAAAAGATGTTTAAAATCTCCCGGCAGGCTGCACACAAGGAAATAAAAACAATGATGGAATTGGGAGTTATAAAATCACAAGGGGTAGGAAGAGCGACATATTATGTTCTCGACTGAGTTGACGTATTGGTTGACGCAACGGTTGACGCAAGAACCGGGCGGTAGATTCGCTGCGTTAGAGGGCAAAGTCAGACAAATTAGGAATAACTATCAAGCTTCATGAGGGCCGACTGT
>QENH01000155.1 GCA_003336485.1 Candidatus Methanophagales archaeon | reverse complement strand
CCGGAATTGATGGCGAGAAGTGGACAACACCGAAATCCAAAATGAACGCCGCTCACAGAATAACTGATAAGAGGTATAAAGCAAAGCCGTTGAGAAGAGTCTATAGCCCGAAACCTGGTACAACGAAGAAGCGACCTTTGGACATTCCAACCATGTATGATAGGGCGATGCAAGCGCTGTACGCTCTTTCATTAAGCCCAGTTGCTGAGGCAACAGCAGATCCTTGCTCGTTTGGCTTCAGGAAGTATAGAAGTGCGCAGGATGCGTGCCAATATGCTTTTATTTGCCTGAGCCACAAGAATTCAGCACAATGGGTTTTGGAAGGAGATATTAAAGGATGTTTCGATAATATCAACCATGAATGGCTTCTGGGCAACATCCCGATGGATAAGTCGATCTTAAAGCAGTTTCTCAAGGCAGGATTCGTGTATAATCGTCATCTGAACCCTACCAAAGCAGGAACACCACAAGGAGGAATTATTTCTCCAATACTGGCAAATATGGCACTGGATGGGATGGAAAAAGCAGTTGCTACCAAATATCATGTCAGTAAAAGTGGTAAAATCGACAAAGGCAACTATAATCACAAAAAAGTGAATTTTGTGAGGTATGCTGACGATTTTTTCGTTACTGCAAACTCAAAAGAGATTACAGAAGAGCTTGCTGAATTGATTAAATCGTTCCTGAAGGAATGTGGCCTGGAGCTATCGGATGAAAAGACTCATATCACTCATATCGATAACGGCTTTGACTTCTTGGGCTGGAACTTCCGCAAATACAAAGGGAAACTCCTGATAAAGCCATCTAAGAAGTCTATTGATAATGCCACTCGTAAGGTTGGTGACAGAATCAAAAGAGCGAAAGCATGGAATCAGGCGAATCTCATTGACGCTCTGAACCCCATCATTATCGGCTGGTCGAATTATCATCGATCAGTCGTATCTGCGGATGTATTCAGCAATCTGGATAACAGGATGTGGAATATGCTCTGGCGATGGGCTAAGAGGAGGCACCCGGACAAATCCAAAACATGGATCGTCAGAAAATACTGGCATAGCGAAGGTACCCGGAACTGGGTCTTTTCCACGGAAAGGAACAAGCTGAAACTCTTTTCGGATACTAAGATAGTCAGACATACCAGTCTAAAATTGGACAAAAACCCTTATCTCGACTCTGAGTACTTCAAGCTTCGGAAACTCAGACAGAAGGCCCTAAAACTGTCTGATTGGTGCAAAACGAGATGGGATAAGCTAAAGGATAGCTTATGCACATGAATGCTGAAATCGGATGACCAAAATACCACAGAAACAAACTGCTGCCCGATACAGAAAGGGTTATGAAATGCTTGAGCGGTATGAAGGGAAACTTTCACGTACCTTTATTTTCGGAATGCAGACATTCCCGCCATTTTCGATCCAATATTCCCAAACAACACTCAAACAGCGATAAATACGCCCTCTTTCTCTGTCTTCACTATCTCAACCTCAACCAAGTCCTTACCCGACTTACCACACATCCTAGACTCGATTTCCTCCGGCTTTATACCCACGAGCTCCCCCATTTTCTTGACGTATTCCGGCAATGAAAACCCTTCAGGTAGCACCACCATATCAAATTCTTTTTCTTGCTCTTCCGTTTCTCCTTCAACCACGTACCGGAGCCTCAAATTCTTTGTCTCTTCCAACTCTGTGACCCGAATGTCCGGTATTTTTACGGATTTGATATCACCTGTATCCTCATAGAGTTCACGTGCAAAGATACAAGACTCCACATCACGTTCCTTTGCGCTCTTTGCCGCTTGTACTAGGAATTCAAATGCGAGGTGTGAACTCTTATCCTCATCAGCATCTAAAACATGTATAAACGCTATTTCTCTTGGGATGTCACCATCAAACGGTCTCAATATGGTACCACCATAAGGTCCCGACTTGCTAACCATACGTTCAAACGCAATCTGCGTAACTACATTTGAATACATGTATTCCCCCGGTGGGTCATTTTCCTCCATATCCGCTGCAAATATTAGCTTTTCCGCACTCAGCTCCAGTCTCTCCTCCGTCTGATTGTATACTATTGCGTCCTGTGGACATACTTCCGCGCAGATTCCGCAACCAATACATTTTCGGCAGCTTAGACATCTATTCGCCTCTTCAACTGCCATCTTCGCATCGTAACCCCGCTCTTCCTCTTCAAAATTCGTCATACGTACATCTGCTTCAACTTTAGGCATTTTCACCCGTTCTTGGGGTGCTATATCCTTAATCGTGAAATATTCCTTTGATAGTTTAAGTTTTTCTCGAGCTTCGTATTCATCCAAATCTATTTCTGATTCGACTTTGAAACCCGCTTTTTTATCGCCTGTTATATATTCATGTATACTCAATGCTGCACTTTTACCCGCTGCTATCGCTTCTATCACCGTTTTCGGCCCGGTTGCAGCATCACCACCTGCGAATATGCCCGCCACGGCAGTTCTACCGCCTTCTGCCGTGCTAATCCGTCTTCCGCCTGGTGTATCAACGCCACTACCCTCAAGAAACTTCAAATCAGACGCTTGGCCTATCGCAGGTATCACCGTATCCACATCAATCTCAAATAGCTCATCTATGGGCTCGGGTCGCCGCCTACCTGTCTTATCAGGCGGTCCTAACTCCATGCGGACACATTCTAGCCCTTCTACGCTCTTTGAACCCATAATCCTCGTTGGATTCGCTAAGAAAATAATATTTATCCCTTCCTCCTCTAACGATTCCAATTCCTCTTGCGACGCTGGCATCTCCGCTCTCGAGCGCCGATAAACGATAAACACGTCTGAGCCTAACCGTAATACGGACCTTGCAGCATCTATCGCAACGTTTCCGCCTCCCACCACCACAACGCTCTTACCTATCTTCACTTCGTTCCCGAGGTTAAGAGCGCGAAGGAAATCAATACCCGGTATAACACCCTCTAAATCTTCTCCCGGAATACCCAATTTACCACTCTCATGCGCACCAACAGAAACAAATACAGCATCGTAGGTTCTGCAGAGTTCTTCGAACAGGGCCTTGTCTACTTCCACATTCGTTTTGATTTCCACACCAATACCAGTAACAAATTCTATTTCGCGCTCCAGAGTCGGTCGGGGTAATCTATATTTCGGAATGCCCACCGCCATCATTCCGCCCAACACCGGGAGCTTCTCAAATACCGTGACGTTATATCCGAGAAATTTCAAATCGTGTGCTGCTGTCAGACCCGCAGGCCCGGCTCCGATTACCGCTACCTTTTTACCGATCGTCGAAGGAACAAGCTCAGGCTTTATCGCCTCTTCATAATCGCCATAAACATAATCTGCAACAAACCGTTTCAGTTTCGCAATAGAAATAGGCTCGTCTACTAAGCCACGTTTACACCTGTCCTCACATGGATGCGTGCAAACTCTACCTAAAACACCGGGAAAAGGTACTTTCTCCCGTATCAAATCATAAGCTTCCTTGAATTTGCCGTCTGCTATTAATCCCGCATAGCCCCTAATGTCCAGGCTGACCGGGCAAGTAGCTTGACAGAATGGCGTTTCTCGCTCTATCGCATACGAAAGTGCCACCTCCGGTGCGTATATTGCATTCCTGTTACTCAGCCATTCGTTGCACCGGTCTGGAGCTGTAACCGGGCATATCTTCCAACACTCGCCGCACGAATCACATTTTGTCTCATCAATTCTAATTGGTTTCCTTCGTACACTCACCTTGAAGCCATGATCCACCTCTTTCACTCTTTCGATCGCAGAATTGGTAAATACATGTATTTTATCATTCTCTTTTATTTGCTCTATAAGTGGTGCTAAAATGTCAGAAGGCGGTTTCCCATCCACCAAATGTAGCTTAGAAAAAAACCCGCCTAGGTCTGGTGTCCTCAAAACAAAAAAGACTTCTTCTTCTTTTGCACAGTCTAAAGCCGCCTTTAATCCTGCATAGCCGCCCCCTATAACCAAAACACTCATTCTTCTTTCCCTCCTTCGCTTAGCTCCCGTGCAATATAAACCGGTGTATTATCTCGTATCTCATGGATTTCTATCCGTTCCTGCCTTTTCAAATCCAGAATGTGTCGGAGTACCACATTTAGCTTCAAATTCAGCTCTGATGCTATTTCCTTAACAGACATCGGCTTCTTTAACTTCAAAAGTATCAGGTTCGCTTCATAGTCCTCCTGCACCAGGTCATCCAGCAATCGATCCATCTCATGCTGCGTAAAAACCTCTCCGTACTTGTTACCACCTTCTAGCAGTTCCTTCTCCTTTGTTGCTAATATCCTTAACCTATAATCGGAAGCGGCCATAAGCACTGCTTTCAGTCGCTCCTTATCAAATTTAATCGGACCTAACACTTTTATCTCTTCCGTAAACGCGCTAATAACCGCTGCAAATCGCCCGCCCTCACTTGCACTTACCCATTCCAATCTTAACCGTTTGGACTCTACTCCCGCCGCCTTTAGCAATCTCTTCGCCATCTCTATCTTCTTCTCTGCATAATAATTCCCTTCCAGGTAATGGCAATCTCCGAAATGACAACCACCTATAAACACGCCATCCGCTCCGTGTAGGAACGTATCAAGGATAAGCTCTGGATCAACTCGTCCACTACACATCACTCTTATTATCCTTATATTCGGTGGATATTGAAAGCGAGAGACACCCGCCAAATCAGCACCCGCATAAGAGCACCAATTGCACAGAAAGCCGATCACATTCAACTCTTTCCCTTTCATCCGGATACCACCTCATCCACAGCCAAAGCCGCTCTTTCCTGTGCTAGCAATTGCTCATTGGTGAAGTGGTGCATTGTAACTGCTTTTTTTATGCAGCTCGACCCGCAGGTGCCGCAACCCTTGCATTTTACGCCCGTCACTCTTGCTCTTCTGCCTTCTTCTGTTTCTACCACTGCTATTGCTCCATAGGGGCATACTGATTCGCATATACCACAGCCCACGCATTTAACTTCGTCCACCAAAGATGTTATAGCTGCCGAACGCACGTATCCCTTTGCAAGAGGTATTGTCGCCCTACTTGCAGCGGCATAGCCCTGTGAGATGCTCTCTTCTATGTCTTTTGGTCCTTGTGCAGTTCCACACAAGAATATTCCATCTGTTGCAAAGTCAACCGGACGTAGTTTAACATGTGCCTCAAAGAAGAACCGGTCTTGACCCAGAGGAACTTTAAGCAGCTTCGATAATCGCTCTGCATCCGGATTCTGCACGAGAGGAACCGACAAAACCACCAGATCCGCATCAAGTGGAATGTTCATCTGCATCCTGTCATGAAAAACGTCTACAACTAGTTTTCCATCGCTCGTTCTCACTTTCGGCCTCATTTCCAGTGGGAACCTCAGAAATCTAACTCCTGCCTTTTTCGCCGCTCTGTAATATAATTCGTATTCCTCTCCGTACGCCTGGAGTTCGTTATGCGCTATAAAAACGTTAATATCCGGATTCGCATCTTTTACCAGTTTCGCATTTTTTATCGCATTCATACAGCATATCTTAGAACAATACCCTACTACCTCGCCCCTCGCACCCGCACATTGGATCATCACCACATTTTCGATGCCTTCTAGGTTCGAAGCATCACGTCTGAGTTTTTCTTCAAGTTGTAATTGTGTAATTACTCGCTCACCATCGTATTCATACAACCCTTCCGGTTCGAGTTCTTTCGCTCCTGTGGCTACGATTATAACTCCGCAGTCAATAGATTTCTCGGCTCCGCTCTCTTCCAGGATTACTTTGAACTGTCCCACATAGCCCGTTATATCCTTAATGGATGCGGCAAGATGCAATTCGACTCTTTCATGTCCTGCTACTGCGTTTATTCGCTGCTCTAAGAAGTCATCTGCAAGCTCTTCGGTTGGGTATAGTTTGTATAAACGACGAAGCAGCCCCCCCATTTCTCGCTCCTTTTCTATTACGTGAACGTAAAATCCATTCTTCGCCATACTAAGTGCAGCAGTCATACCGCTTATTCCCGCGCCAATTACCACTGCGGACGGTATAACCTCAGAGCTCAATTCCTCTAGTGGCTCCAACAGAGCCGCTTTTGCAACTCCCATTCTCACAAGGTCTTTCGCCTTCTCTGTTGCAAGTTCCGGTTCGTGCATGTGAACCCAGGAGCATTGATCTCGGATGTTAACGAACTCAAAGAGATACGAATTCAGTCCCGCTTCTTCGCAGGTCGCTCTAAAGAGTGGTTCGTGAGTTCTTGGCGTGCAACTCGCGACAACCACCCTGTTAAGCTCGTACTCCAATATTGCCGATTTTATACATTCTAACCCGTCTGACGAGCAAGTATATAAGTTGCATTCCGTATGCGCGACATTTTCCAGAGTAGATGCGTATTCCGCCACCGCTGGCACATCCACAACGCCACCTATGTTTATTCCGCAATGGCAGACGAATACGCCAATTCTAAGCGCTTCTGTCATAAGAACCTCCTAATACTACTTCCATCGCTCTTGATGCTGCTGCACTACCGTGTGCTATACATTCTGGAATGTCTCTTGGGGCTTGACAGTAGCCCGCCACGAATATCCCCGCACGTGTAGTTTCCGTAGGATTGTACGGGTCTTTGAGTTTAAAGAAATTATAGTCGTCCAATTCTGTGCCCAATATCTCAGCGAGCTTTTCTACGCCTTCACAGGGTATCAACGCAGTGCTGAGGACGACCATGTCCACATCCAAAGTCTCAACAATATCTGAAGAAGGGCTGTAAAATATCTCCAAATTCTTGTTCTCTTTCTCTCTTATCTCGCCTGGTTTTCCTCTTATATATTCCACGCCGTAATCGTCCCCTGCTCTATCCACGTATTCCTGAAATCCTTTTCCAAAGCATCTGAGGTCCGTATACAATATGAACGTCTCAGCCTCGGGATAGTGCTCTTTTGTAAGGATTGCCTCCTTGGTGGCGTACATGCAGCATACGGAAGAGCAATAAGGTCGGTTATTTCGCGTATCACGCGCGCCCACACATTGTATCCATGCGATTCTCTTTACTTCCTTGCCGTCTTTTCTAATCACATGCCCCCCTGTGGGACCAGCGGCACATATCAATCTCTCGAATTCTAACGCCGTTAGCACGTTATCGTATTTCCCATATCCATATTCTGTCAGCTCCGAAGGGTCAAGAGGATCAAATCCGATAGCAACGATTATTGCACTCACCTCCCTTTCTACAATCTCCTCTTTTTGATTGTATCGTATCGCGCCCTGTCCACAAACGCTTTCGCAAAGTCCACATCTCATACATTTGTCCCTATCTAAAGCGTAAATTAGCGGTACCGCCTGCATGAATGGGACATACGCTCCGCTCCTGACTCTGAGGTCCATATCAAATTTGTTCAGAATACCCATCGGGCAAACACGTGCGCAATCGCCGCATCCATTGCATTTTGCCTCGTCTACGAACCGTGGCTTTTTACTGATTTTTACTTTAAAAGTGCCTATTCCGCCTTCTATCGCAATTACCTCGCTAAACGTAAGAACTTCTATGTTCTCATGCCGATAGCAATCCATCATCTTTGGCGCCAGTATGCAGATGGCACAATCATTGGTTGGGAATGTTTTGTCCAGTTGTGCCATACGACCACCGATGGAGAGAGTCTGCTCTACCAAACATGGTTTTATCCCAGCTTCTGCTAGATCAAAAGCTGCTTGCATTCCCGCTACTCCTCCGCCTATCACAAGGACTGACTTATCTTCCATTTATATCAACCCCATTGCTCTTGCAACCAAGTTCTCGAAAGGTACTATTTCTATCTCATAATCGCCCTTTCTATTACTCATATGACATTTGAAATGTATCAAACATTTAGGACAGGCAGTAACCATCATTTTTGCTCCCGTATCTATACCTTCATTCAATCTTTCTCTTCTTATCTCTTCTGATATACCATCACAATTGGTCCATCCCGAAGTGCCACAGCATAATGAGTTCTCTTTGTTGCTCGCAAGCTCTACAAAATCGCCTGCTATTTCAGCAATAACTTTTCGCGGTGCATCGTATATACCAAGATGCCTTCCCAGCCTGCATGAATCGTGATAGGTGACTTTATCATCCACCTTATGAAGTTCCAGTTTACCCTCTTCTAGTTGCTCTAATAGGAATTCGGAGATGTGAACGACTTCAAAATCAAAATCAAAAAATTCAGGATAGTCGAGCTTAAAAGTCCTGTAACCTTCCGGGCAAGAGAAAATGACTTTCTTGGCGCCCGTATCATTGATGTTTTGGATATTGCGGGCTGCTAATTCCTTGAACGTCTCGATGTCTCCGTTCCAAAAGAGATCATGCCCGCAACATACTTCATTGTTCATTACAACCGGAGAAATCCCTAGTTTGTTTAGTATCTTCGTCGTGCTCCTTGCAATCTCAACCGTATTCACTCCGAGGTCTCGGAACACGATGTCGAAATAAGGTAGACAACCAGTAAAATAAAGAATATCTCCTTTCTCCGACACCTTCAAGTCTTTTGATACCCATTTAAGCCTTTCTTGTTCCCGTTCATGAGAGAATGTAAAAAGCTTCATCAATGAAAACAGCTCACCGTGCGCGCATACCCCTTTTTCTCTCTCATTCGATGCAACACTTCTAATCTCCCTTATGAACTCCGGATACTCCACGCCGTAGGTACATGCCTCTTTACATCTGTTACAGGTCAAGCAAGACCATAGTCTCAGATCCTGTTGAATCGGGAGTCCAAGCAATGCTCGTTCCACCAACCTGTCGGGCGAGTAGTCACCAAATCGGGATAGGGGGCAAGCTGAAGTGCATTTCCCACAATCAACGCAATAAAATGCATTCGTCCTGTTTATAATATCAGATATCTTTCCCATTTTCTTCTTCTATACGACTGATAATTTCAGCTACCTCTTTATCAAATCCCGGCTCTAAAGGCGAAATCCACGCCAGATGCGCTCGTTTCGGATTCATTCCCAGGGTCTCCATAAGTTCCTTTGCAACTTTTACACTCTTTTCTGCTCTTTCTCTGTCCCCTCCGGAACAGCAGTTTAGCACAATAACGCTATCAGCGCCCGATTCAAAGCACCTTAAGATAACGAAAGGATCGGCATGTACCGCACACACGAATCTTATTGCTTTCTTCTCATGCTCCGATACTTCGAAATCCATCGCCGATAATGGACATAAGTCACAAGAGTCTATGTCCCGATCAGAGTCGATAGCCGCAAAAATTTGTTCACTGCTAAGGAATCTTTGAAATAGTGCTCCGGACGGGCAAATGGCTGCACAAGCTCCACAACCTTTACATGCCACTTCGTTTATTACCACGACACCTTTCTTCTCGTCAAAGCTAATGTTCTGGTTTTCACAAGCAGCTATGCACATCATGCAGCCACTACATATTTCCGCCTTTACCGAGATCGGAAAAGCGTAATGACTTTGTAAATCTTGCTTTTCTACTTCTTTCATCTTTCGCACATCCTGCGTAATAGATCCCTTTGCGTTTATCATTGCCATCCGTTCATATCACACACTCAAAATAGGTGGGACTTCCCCTTCCATTTTTAATTTCCCCCGTTTAAAAGAAGCAATGCTGATTATTCCTTCTCTATCAACATCTGTCGGAACGAAGTCATCAAGCGAGTTAAAAAGTTCCTCTCCCTTTTTCGACCTTATGATCACAGTAGAAGAACCATCAGAAGAGCCAGTTGAGCCAACTGATATGTCCGCCAACCTTGCTGTAAAATCATCGCAATATGCACAGTTATTTCTGTACGCAGCTACTAAAGCAGTGACTTTACATGAGTTCTCTTTGCCGTTACTTCTGACTATGTAGCGCCCTCTACTTATCTGGACCTTTTCCGCTTTATCAAGCTCTATTCCAAGCAGTTCCATTGTCTTTTCGGAAAGGACGTCATAATCAAAACTCTTGAGACAGAACAACCCTATCGCAACTATATCTATCGCCTCAACTTCCTTTAGCATTGCTTGCTGTAGTTTCCTCGTAGCTTTTATCTCACAGGGAGTCCCTACAATTGCTATCTTCTTCTTACCTTCTTTTATCGCTTCGCCTATCTTCGACACCATAGGCGCAGCCACATATTTCGTGCCCCTAGCATCCTTTATTTCTTCTTCGCTTGTTGCTATGATCGGCTCTGCCCGGAAGCCACTTCCTCGGGCTGCAACAATAGCGCAATCAAAAGTCGACTTTTTCATTCCCGAAAGGAGCAGGGAAGTTACAATGCCACCGTCTTGACCTTGCACACCGCATGAGCCCGCGGTTAACTTTCGCACAATACCCAGTTCCGCGTCCCTTTCACCATCGAGGAAAGCTTCTTCCAGCTCACTATCGTTCGTTTCCGTCATCGGGCAGACGTCGTAGCAGATACCATTAACACCGCATCTTATCACATCATCATACTCCAGGGAGCAATCATCCACAAGTTCTGGCATTCCCTTGAGGACTATATGTTCACAGAAGGAAGCACATGCACCGCAATAGGTACAAAAGCCCTTAGCTATGACTCTTTCTTTTAATGCCTCGAAACCTTCGCTAGGTTTAACCAAAGGCAAAAACATTTCGGACGTCATCAATCTAAATGTCTATTTTATACAGTATTAAACATATTATTTATTGTCTCATATACATTCAAACATTGAGAATAAAGGCAAAAAAACATCTGAAAAAACGAAAAAACGATTATTTTTTGAATATTTGGTTAATAGATGTAATAATAATGTAAAAGAGGGGAAAAAAAGGCGAAGATAAATAAATTTGTGTTTGTTGGATGCGCGACTCTTTATATATATAACCTCAGATATTGCACAAAAATATAGACCCGACAGCGTAGGAAAATGAAGCAGTAATTGCTCTCATTTGTCTCAAAAAAATACTTAGATTCTATATCCGACTTTTTTGCCCCGATAACAGATAGATACGAAGTCGCCAACGTTACGACAATCAGCTCCAGGAGGCTCTTAAACATGGACTTACAAATATAAAATATAAAAAATAAAAAGAATGGTTCAATCGTTTTCCCCTACCTTTCTTATTCAACTATATGCCTGCAACGTTGGAACTACTACCGCTAACAACTTCATAATCCCTACCATCGGTCGCAGGATCATACCGAATCGGGTTCACGGTGTTATTCTGTGTCCATGCTTGCATCCCAAACTTTAGGTTCCTTACATTTTCGTAGCCCAGCAATTTCAGAACTGTGGTGCTCATCGCAGCCTTTTGTCCGGTATCGCAGTAAACGACAACTGTTATGTTCTCCGGTATCTTCGTCAAGTTCTCTGCCTTCGCCATTGTAAAGAGCGACATGTGTTCGGCGCCGTCAATATGTCCCAACGCATAATGCTCAGAATTTCGTATATCTATTATATATGGGTCGTTGCTCGTATCATTGTCCGTTAATAAACCATGTAAAGAATCCACAGTGATAAAAAGCGTCTCTTTTGTTTGATTCGCCATCACGGAATCGATATGAGTTCTTACGTCGGTAGTTTGCGCTACTCAACTAATAAAAATACAAACAGGATCAAACAAACTACTAATGGCTATTTTCGTGTTTAGTTTATTCAACATTTTAGTTAATTTCACCTCCTTTTATTTTTACTTCTACTTTAAGATATGACTCAGCCACCTATATAACTTTCGCTCATTTGTCTCTCTAATATTCAAATCTTAAGTAAGTCACCCCCAAAAAATATGAATGGCGAAAAAAGCGAAAGTTTTTTAAATGCATGATGGCATCCTATACATAAAACGATAAATCACTGGTTTTTAGCCATTCCAACTCTTTTCGTTTATCTACGCCATGCATGCAGGTAAACACCTTCTTTCATGAGGACCGCTCCACCATCCCCGTATCTCATACCAAATATATGCACTTCATGCCCGTTCTTTACCCGGCGCTTTGAAATCTCCCATACTCTCTTCTACACGAGATTTCGATTTTCCCGCTTTTATTCAATCAATCAATCAATCAATCAATCAGCAGCAATCCAAAGAAAGTTATCCGATCCTCTGGTGACGTGCGTACATCTATTTCATATCCTACCGCCCTCACGGTCTTAAACACGTCAATACCACATGCCTCCATAGACGGTCTTGCTTTATCCTGATGCTCACAGAAACGCTTAGATGCATGATCTAAAGCGAAATTCTCTCTCTCGGGTAGACAATCACGGCAGAAAGAGCAAGGTAGTGCCGCCATTGCAAATGCTTTGTAATAGCCCGCGAGAAAAGCATGCCGCTCTAATTCAAACATCGTACCGTGCATCATTAATATCGCATCCCAGAGGTAGTGATGGATATGCGTATGCGGCACCTTCATATCCGGATGCACATCGCGAAAACGCACGATAAGCGCTTGTTCATAGCAGCTTAATAACTTACTCGTCTCGTCGGGTCTTGGCGTATATGGCGGGCATGTCAGATGCTTCCCGTATGCCCTACATCCATATTCACATTTCCAACGCACCCACTCGGCTACTGCTATCTCCGCGGTAGGAATAAGTCTGAAATCAGCGTGTATTTCACCTAATTCCTGCAATAAAGTATCCAATTCCATTTATTCAGTCCATCCGCTCTAAAATCGCATTGATTTTTGATTCGTAAGCCACAATATATTTTGATGCCTCTTGCGCCAGACGAAGCCTTGTACCACGGGCTATTTGCCCTGTTACACGAAGTTCATCTATTATTTCGTTGTATCGCGCAGGATTTACGATGACTAAAACGTGTTCAAAATTCTTTATCGCTGAACGGATCATTGCAACACCACCAAGGTCCATATTATCCAGTGTGTTTTCGCTTGATACGTCAAGCGGTATGAGGTTTACGGTAACGATTTCTATCGCAGCAGTTGCGATTGCTGCATGAATTGTTGGATGTAAGGTCTTCAGCTTCCCGCCTAGCATCTCTTGAACACCTGTGAACGCAGACACTTTGGTCACCGGGATCCCGTTATCTAGAATCCGCCTCGCCGTGCCTTCTGTTGCGATTAATTCTAGCCCTAGCTCATTCAAGGCTCTTGTGAATTCTACTACAATATCCTTATTGTATACGCTTATCAGAGCTTTCATCTTCTGTTCATTAATTAATTAATTATGATACACCACATTTATAAAAAACTTTCTTTCAACAGGCAGGAAGTAAAGCTTTTGTAAATCGATCCGCAGGTATGTATGTGTACATGTTACCGGTATAAGCAATACCTGATTTTATGCCTTTCTGTCAGGGACTGTAAAGTCTAAAGTTGTCGAGCCACCAGTAATTTACAGAAAATCCAACCCCTGTGTCGTTCGCAGAAGTGACTTTCTCGAGTTCCTCTATTGCAATCTGCGAGTCGAACACAGTAGCACTTGTCGCGTTTACTTTTGCAGTAGCGATTGCGGATAACGTGCCATCCCAAACTACAGTAGTATCATTTGCTAATGCTCCTGACTCAGGATCCCGATTTTGTGTTTAACGTTCCACGTTCAACAGAAGCATAAAGTCCTGCTTTAATATCGCCCTCTTCGCCTTCTAAATGCAGTTTCGCATCGCCGGTTACGGATATACTTTGATCTGCATGAAGCGTATCAGCAGTTGCGGCAGTATAAGTCACAGCGTCAATTGTGCCATTGCTCTGTATATCGTTCTCGGTGGCTAATTAACCATTTTGATTTTTTCTTGCTCTTTCGTGAAACTCGGTGCTAATCTTGTGGTGTATGTATGTAAAAAGCACCCGATATTACGCTTAGCTTATGGCTCTACCCCGGGGCAATGTAACCACGCCTCAGGTTCCGCATCTTTTGGCTCTGCCACAAACGCAGCCATCGTAATCGCAGTTACAATAGTGTAATTACCGAAATAGCTCTCAGATCCCCTTATGGATATTTTATCGTTCTCCTCATGTTTGTAATCAAAATGCGAGAATTTATCAGAAGTTGCTTTTAGCTTGTAATCCGTGCCCATGACGAAGCCCTTGCTCTCTGTTACAGTTTCCGGTGTTATATCTGCACGAACAACAGTCTTTATTAAGGTCGTATTGCACATATAGTTACTGCGCTTGCAAAAGGCGATAAAAAGCACAGTACTAAGACCGCTGTTGCCATTATCAGCGCAAATGATCTTTTATTCATGTTCAGCCATCCTTTCCTCGGGCCCCCATTTACGTTCAGGGGATCACCATTCCTGGCCATTCACATCCTTTTTAAATCTTCTAAGATTCTTTTTGGCTTATTCCTTAACCCGTTCAGATCCAAGGATATATATGTCAGTAGAATCTACCCGTATCACCATGTTTCTTCCTTGTTTGTCTCATATCGCGCTCAACGTTCCAAAACAAGCTCCATTTCAGGTAAAATCGAATTATCCTTTCCTCCTTCTCAGCATAATATATCCTGCAAGCATAAGCAATCCCAGTGAGAACAGTATTATAGTTGGCAGTTCCGGTACTGGGTCTTCTCCGTTACAATTCTCTTGATCTCCCACACTCAAAAAGCTTCCGGGGTCATTCTGGTTATTATAACTCTTCTTAATCCAATCAGCGCTCCGTACCGTATTTGAAAGTCGGACCTCGTCTATTTTGCCGTTGAAGATCCATACGTAGCCCTCACTGTCAATCCCGCCACCAATACATAGGTCATTGTCATTTGTACTCAGAGCATTACTACAAGTACCATGGGTGCAACTTCCCACTTTAACGCCATTGACATATATCTTTGGCTGATTAGTTCCTGCTCTTGTCGCTACAATATGGTACCATGCTCCAGCGCTATATGCCCCTGTAGTATATACACTCCAGTCTTTATTCCTCTTCCAATAGAATTGCACATAATTGAAAAGTCCAGTCCCACTGGTTCTGCCAAATCGCAAATTATAATTTGTTGTTGTATCAACTCTTTTTGAAAGAATTTCGCCCCAATTACTAAATGAATCGGGTTTTGCCCATGCTTCAATCGTAATGTCACCAGTGATATCCAGACTCGGAGCATTACCGCAATTGACGACCTCACCTGTGCCGAGGCCGCCAAAATCATTTGCTCCATCTATCTTCCCGGTCGTATCCTGTGTCAGTCCGCCTTTTGGAGTTCCGTCGTTACCATTGGCGGTTGAATCGTAATGGATGCCTGAGGTCTCCTCCAAATGCTGCACCATCTTATAATTGGGATCCCAAGTCCCTTCTACGTTCCACTGGTCTGCACAATACGGATTGCAGTACCACATCCAAATAGTAGTATCCGTGCTGGGGAGCGAATCAATCTTTACCCAGGCAACTAATTCACCTGTTGATTTAACAAACTTCTCTATCTCGTGGTTATACTTGACATTATTCAAATCAGTGAAAACAATATCGCCACCATCACTTCTCGCGTTATCACTGAGGTCCGCATCGGTGATGCTAATGAGCACCGGGAAATTATTTAAACTGCCGGTTACTCCTCCGCCGGATATAGTTATCTCCTTTCGATACTGCCAATTGCCAGCACTCGCCATCGGCACGAGCGAAGCGAGAAGTAGAGCCATAAATACAATGGCTAAGAACCACTTCAGACTACGACTATAACTTTTCTTTTTCCCTTCCACAATCATCTTCTTCGTCTCTCCCTATTTTTTCCGGGCACCAACCATACTTTCACCCACTATAGTAACAGTCACCCTATAAGTAATTTATCGCTTTTGCGCTCTTTGTCACCTCCGCGGGTAACGGCCACCGTCTTGCTTTTATGTACTATATATTCATGGCAGTATAAAAAGGTATGGGTATAATAAATCTGTGTCCGAACATCATAAAGAAAATATGCCTGCCCTATACAAGTTGTGATGATATAATTCCAAGAGTCGGAACTTCTTTTGGATATTCACGCAGGGATGTACAAGCGAATATCCGAGAGGTTAAAAGGACTTTCTGGATCAGACCAACCATTTTTATGTTTCTCAACCCTTGCTTTACACCATTCTAAAATTCTTACCTTTTTTCTTCAAGTGATTTGATCTCTCAACTGATTCACAGATCTACTGGATAGGAAATATGCTCTTTCTGACGTTATACAATATATTTTGTTCAGAAGAGGTAGGTTCTGCTTAAGCCGTTTGATTCTCCTTCTTCCGCCCATTGATCCCCATCGTATCTACAACAACTCCTTCAACGGTATTCGCCGCCAATTTTTCCATACAGCGACGTATGAACTTCAACTCCAACTTAAAACACTCTTCGGTCAGATATCGTTGGCTGAAGTAGTGGATGTTCCAGAAACGCTCTGAATCTCGGTATCTGATATTTCCACCGAGGAGCCCTATTGCCTCATACAACCTCTCAGCGAACTCTTCTTCTCTATATTCGATGGAAAACATCCCTTCAGTCTGTTCTCTGAAGAGATATACGTGTTCCTCGAACCAGCCGGGCGTATTTTCACGGGCATACACAGATATAAAATGGAGGACTTCCGACTGGTTGTTCCACGCAGGAGGAATGCTATCCACCTCTTCATCCATCTTAGGATATTTCGTAGCCTCTAGTAGCGACCAGAAATTCACAGAAAACTCGCCACGAATCAATTGTTCAATGATTTTGTCCGAGAGAAAACCATCATTTTGGAAGTGGAAATTATTCAACCCATCTTTGGTGAATTCCTGTAACAGCCCAATGAGGAATTCGTAAGTATTTCTGTTTGCTCTTAGAAGTTCAAATCGAGCCCTGATTCTTTCATCGATTGATGAATTCTCCCTTTTCGGTGGATGATCTCATTTACAAACACGTCTGTGCACTCGACTCTGAGAACGTAAACAAGGTCGAAAGCGTGTTTCTTTCGTCAGATACAGAAAAATCAGCAGGGATATTAATTCTTCTCAGCTTAAACCATGAGTATTTTGCCTTTGATAAGAACGGATACAGGTCTGTTTGTTTCCTCGCCTGGTAGAATGTGGAAGAGGGTAAGTCTTGCAGTCCTTTATTAAGACGATCGGCCGTGATATCCTTAAGAACATGACTTTTTACTTCTATTGGATTTGAAACCACGAGATTTTACATGATTATCGTGTGGTTAGCTAAACAAGTTCGCAAAAATTTATTTATATTGTTCTGATACCCAGATAAAATCAGTGTGTCTGAATTTTTAGTGATGTGATGAAAACGATGACGATCGTGGCGAAAGGTAAAGTAATTGTAATAGCAGCGATAGTATTAGCTTTAATCTTTGCAGCGCCGATCTGTTATGCTGCGAGTAGGGGCGATAATTATAACCATATAGTTGTACAACCAACACCACAAAAAGTGTTAATTGGGCAGAATTTACAATTTGATGAAGGGTTTTC
Organism: Candidatus Methanophagales archaeon; assembly: GCA_003336485.1. Lineage (GTDB taxonomy): Archaea > Halobacteriota > Syntropharchaeia > Alkanophagales > Methanospirareceae > Methanophaga. Next base: position 6,984 of record QENH01000155.1, on the reverse strand, counting down.
CGCACCGCAAATTGTATCCCGATTAGTAAGTGGCAATGTGGTGAATACGTATACCGCGGACAGTAACAGCCGTATTTACAACGTGAATTGGCCTATGTCCGGTGCGTATTACGTGAACTATAACACAACGACAAAGAATGCGGATGCTCAGCTTTCTGTCGAGGCTGCGAATATACCATTAGAACTTAAAGTAGGCACAACAAAGGTATCCTCTATCGCTGTGGGTACACAGCTTAGGGTGGATACGGCGGGAATAAACCTGTTCGATGAGGATATAGTTGATCTCGTCATAAAGGGTCCGGATGGCCAAATAAAATATGATATGAAAAACGATCAACAATTTACGGACATAACCGTGTCAGAATTGAAGAAATATGGTACGAACGGTATCAAAACCACCGGCTGGAAGATAGGCGACTACACGTTCCAGGTAAAGACCGAGTCAGCGCAGGCATGTGGCTTGGATGCGATGAGTGAAAAGAAAGATGTTAAAAGAGGTGGATCATATTATGAACCTTCCCCTACTCCGATACCATCGCCCAAGAAAGAAAATGTGGTTCCGGTATCGCATTTAACGCCGACTGCTACACCCCTACCGACAGTCACCCCTACAGTTACACCTGTTCAGACGCCGATACCATCATCAACGCCATCCCCGGCTGTTTCACCAACGCCGGCAGCATTAATACCGGGCACCGAATTTTTGTTCGCTATAATCGGGATAATCATTGCAGTATGTCTATTTAGGTATAGGAAATGAGGTATCTGCTCAAAAACCTATGGATTTTTGAGCAGATCAATGCAAAATTTAAAATGCAAAGTGCAAAAGTCAAAGTTCAACAGATGGCGTTTATGGACACTTAAAAATTAAAGTCAAAAGAGCCCATTTCCATTCCCGTTTTATATTTTGCATTTTGCAATTTGCATTTTGCACTTAATTGCTCAGACACAAAAAAGTTTATTTAAATGTTACTTCCTTCATTGTTATGAAGATAAATGAACAGCAAAGTGATAGTTTTTTTCGCTGTTATTGTAGTCGCAATAGGTGTATTTGCACTCCCGTATTCCGTGTTGCATATGAGCGGAGATCTGAATGAGGGGATTCCAAAGGTGGCTAATATGTCTTCTATGTCTACTATGTCTGAGGACATTGGTTCAACCCATAGTGTACTAATGGGGGAGATAATAGTGAGCGGTGCACATCTGAAATTCTCTTGCGATACCTGCCACCACTCCCCTATAGGTAACTTTGAGTTTCACGTTGAATGTATGGATTGTCATGGCGATACCGGCAATATATACGGCCACTGGAGTTATACCGAATGCCAGAATTGCAGTATCTGCCATTTGATCGGCGGTATTAGCAGTTATACCGATTTTATATCCGCCGGTGGCTTCGGTATGAATACCACTCCCTTTGACATAGGGCAGATGGCGGCACATGAAGCTTTAATACGTGCTGCAGAGGACAATCCCCTAATGGCGGGTGCGAATGAAGCCTGCGTCGCTTGTCATACCGGGGTCAATGTTACAGATGTCAATGTGAACATCGAAATAGAGAAGGAAGAATATATGACTTTCGATGTGGGTCGGGGGGAAGTCACATTTAACGATCCTGAATGAAACATATCTAAATTTTAGAACTGTAACTGAAAGGCAGCATGCAGGCGAGCGATAAAAAGGGGAAACGACCTACGGTAATGGTGCAGGTTCTTATTATACTCATTATATAGCGGACGAAAAAGGATATAGAGAATTCAATGGTGTCGTTATCGCTTCTATTGATCCAGAAGTATTGAGCGAGAGGTATATCTCGCCTGCTGTATCCGGCAAGACCGGTTACGCATGGCTGATGAACGAAGAAGGCGTCTTCTTAGCCCATTATAAAGCGGATTTTGTGGGCCATAATGCCTTTAATGCGCGTGAGGTGAAGAACCCCATGCTTTCATACGAGACAATAAACAATATCCAACGACGGATGATGGCAGGAGAGGAAGGGACAGACCGCTATGTATCGGGGTGGCATCGAGGAAAGACAGAAAAGGTCGAGAAGTTTATCGCCTACGCGCCAGTTCGTATTGGCGATCATATCTGGTCAGTAGCCATGTGTGCACCTATTGAAGGGGTGGAGTGGATTATTGCTACTACGCACCCTCGCGAGTTATTTATACTGTGTTATATCCTCTTAGTGCTGATAGCAGGCGGGAGTTTTTTTGTCATCTCGGAACGCCGCAAGAAGAGCATTCTGGAGCATGAGGTGCGAAGACAGACAAAGGAATTGCGGGAAAGCGAGGAGGAGTCTCGTTCATTAGTCGAATCTACCGAAGATTCCGTATATCTGGTAGACCAAACTTGCCGGTATCTATTCATGAACGAAAAGCACCTGTCAAGGCTTGGCCCACCAAAAGACAAAATCATAGGTGGAGCATATAGTGAGTTACATTCGGAAGAAGAAACGAAAGAGCTTGCTGAAATGGTCAACCAGGTATTCGATACCGGCAACTCTGTCCAGCAGGAGCATAGAAGTCGAAGAGATGGTAGATATTTCCTCCGCACATTAAGTCCCATTAAAGATCCTGAAGGGCGAATAACGGCTGTAACGGTGGTTTCAAAAGACATCACTGGGCTGAAGTCCACGGAAGTGGAGCTGATAGAAACGAAGGAATATTTGGATAATATTATCAATAGTTCTGCAGACGCGATAACCATCGAGGACATGAAGGGGATTGTGCGAGATTGGAATATGGGTGCAGAGAGTCTCATGGATTATCGTGCGGATGAGGCGATAGGGACATCGGTCCGTAAATTCTTCGCAGAGCCCGAAGAAGCGGATAAAATGATGGGTCGTGTGCAGAAGGAGAGCGAGATAAGAAACTATCGCACTATTGTATTGAGGAAGGATGAAAAGCCCATTCACATCTGCATGTCCTCGGCATTATTAAAGAATAACGATGGTGTCCCGATTGGCACTGTCCGAGTGAGCAGAGATATAACAAAAGAAGTGGAGTTGGAAGAGAAAATAAGAGAAGAGCGGGACAACTTGAACACTATCTTTGGAACTATGACCGACGGCGTGTATCTTGTCTCAAATTCCTTTAAGCATGCCTTTCCTGATGGTCGAGAAGGGGTGATTACAATCGCTATACATCCTATAGCGGAAAATGAGATTGAACTTATTGTCAGCTCAGCCACCCGTAAATTTCGCGCGCTCCGAGAGCCTGTAAGAACATGTAGCTTTACTTGCTTTTTTAGCATTTAACTCTTCTTCAATCCGCAGTCTAAGCGCAGAAACGCTCATTTCCGCCTTCTTTTGCTTTTTTTTGCTTGACTCAGCCCTTATCGTAACACTCAACGTCTTATTCTCAACTTCCTTATCGCCTACCACCGCAACATAGGGTATCCATTCACGACCCGCATCCCTTATCTTCTTCGATACTGTCTCTTCCCTGTCGTCTACATCCACCCTTATCCCGCTCAGTACTGGCAGAATCCCGTCTATGTATTCCAGGTGCCTTTCTGCTACAGGGAGTATTCTCAATTGCGTGGGCGAGAGCCAAAGAGGCAGCATAGGCATAAATCCGCCTTCTTTATCCAAATACGCCTTCTCTAATAACGCATATATGCAGCGCTCAATTGCGCCGCTTGGAGAACAGTGGAGTATGATAGGCCTATTCTTCTCGCCATTTGCTTCTATATACGAGATACCATACCGTTCTGCATTCTCAACGTCTATCTGGACAGTGGACAAAGCCGATGCTTTTCCTGATGCATCTACAAAGTTAAACTCGAACTTGAGCACGAAATAGAAAAAGCGCTGGTCCCAGCACTCTATCAGTACGGGCTTTCCTGCTATTTGGACTAAATCTTCTATAAAACCATTATTCGTATCGTAGAACTCCTTTGTGAATCTTATTGCAACTTCATAATCGCTCGTTGAGAATCCTATACCCTCAAGAACTCGAATACAGAATTCGTACTGTTTCTTAAACTCAGCCAATGCCTCATTCATGTCTCTGCATAATGTATGCATGTCGGGCATCGTGAATTTTCTCAAGCGCCGAAGACCAACAAGCTCACCCCGCTTTTCCTTTCTGAATGAGGGCGCGAGTTCGAAAATCTTCAACGGCAGGTTCTTATACGATATACTCATATCCTTACTCATGAGAAACTGGCCGAAACAAGCAGAAAAGCGTAAGAAGAGGTCTGATTTGCCGCCTTTGCCAACTATCGAATATTGCCTTGCGGGAAACCGCTCGAGGTAATCTTTCAGTGCAGGATGTGCTACACTATACATTATGGGCGTCTCCACTTCCACAGCGCCGTATTCGGTCACTGACTTTCGGACATAGTCTTCTAATAGCACCTTTATCAATTTCCCCTTAGGATAAAACCTCATATTCCCGGGGTCCGAAGCGGGTTCGTAATCCGCAATTTCTAACCGCTTCATGAGTTCCACATGCGGTGGTATCTTGTCCACTTCTCTTCTCTTCTCTCTTTCATAGACGAAGAATTTCTTCAAATTTGACGCTTCTTCAAATTCAAAATCTGACGTTAAGTTCCCTTTCAGGTCCATAAAGAAGAAATGGGATTCCGCTTTCTCTTCCGCTTCTAACGCCTTTGACTGCTCTTCCACCACGCCTTCTTGGACCTTTATTTTCCGTGATAACTCGGATAACGGGTGACCTTTACATCGCACTGAGAACGATTTATACCACCCGAATGGTGCTCTCGTTACTTCTACACCCTGTGAAATCAAATCTGATTCTAGCCCTCGCAATATCTCCATACTCATATCAGGCGAAGCTAGGTCAGAGCTTAAATGTGCATAAGGATATAAAACTATTCTTTCCGCATTGACCTTGTTGAAAATAGTAATTGTTTCTTCTGATGCTTTTTCTATTACATAGTTTACATTCTGCTCATCCTCGCGTTCCACCGCAATGAAAGCGACTAAAGCTTCTTCTATCCGCTCTTTCTTACTCGATTCTTCTAGCACTTCGGCAACTCTCGTCTTCGCCTTCGCTTCGTATTCTATATAGTCCGAATGTATGAACAGCAGTTGCAATTTTCTTTTACCATTTATGTTAATATCACATATATATATCTTAAATAGCATGGAAAGGATCGAAATAAAGACGAAGGGGGCCACTGAACTTGTGGATATTACAGGGGAAGTAAAGGAGATAGTTAAAAGAAAAGGTGTTGATTCCGGAATATGTGTGCTATTTACAAGACATACTACTACGGGGATCACAATAAATGAGAACGAGTCCGGCCTGAAAAGTGACATATTAACGTTTCTGAATGAGTTAATCCCTGAAGGCGGTGGATACGCGCATGATAGGATTGATAACAATGCACATGCTCATCTCCGGTCTGTTGTGCTCGGATCGAGTGTGACAATACCGATAGATAGCGGTGATTTGGCCCTCGGAACATGGCAGAGTATCCTATTTATTGATTGTGACGGTCCTAGAAGGCGGGAAGCATGTGTGAAGGTTATTGGCGGCTAATTCTTTTGTCCTAGTGTGGTAATGGATATCCTTTGGGCTTGCGGAGCCCAAGATCCGGGTTCGACTCCCGGCTGGGACGTTTATTTTCGCCGAAGTATCGTGGGAAGATATTGGAAGGTGAAGTTGCTGAAGCGGCAGAAGAAAGTATCAGGGAAACCTATGAAGAGCTGGATATTGAGATTATAGAGATGGCTGAGAGTGTGGATCATGTACACATTTTTATAAAAAACCCTTTTAGAAAAAGCGTTTACGGAAAAATGCTTCGCAGCCCGCCGAAATATTCGGTTAGCTGGATAGCGAAGCGGATAAAAGGGATGAGTAGCAAACTGTTAAGGGATCAATTTCCACAGCTTAAGGTGTGGTGCCCTGATCACTTGTGGGCACCATCGTGCTACCACAAAACTTTTCAAAAAAGTTTTATCAAAAACGCTTCGCAATCAGTGGGGCAGGGCTGGGAAGTGGTAGAGAAGTATATATCAGGGCAGAAGGGTTACGAGAAGGCAGATACTGTTCCTGTGATAGCCGAAGAAAAGGAAAAGCGTAGAACGCATAAAACCTGGTACACATCGCTTTATGTCAAATTTTTTGGAGGGACGCATCAAAAAAAAAAATCAAAAAGCTTTTATATTCCTAGGACATACGTGTAATAGTAGCGTGTTTAACTCATCGGCGGTCGTGCTTAAGTACGGGGTATGTGACTAAAATTTAGGGCGGAAGAGTGGAGGAAGAAAAATATATCAGCGGATACAAAAGCTCGAACTTCCAAAAGGTGGGGCAAAAGAAGATCGGTGGAAGTGGATATGGTATATATGCAACAAATAAAAGAATATTTTTGGTTAAAATAAGCGTAATAGATTCTTTGAAAGATTCGGCTAAGGGAGCGCTTTTAGATACCCTTGTTCTTAGTAATCTGTCAACGGCTATGTCAGGAAAAGTGGTGCGTGCCGAGGCAATTGAGGATTTAGAAGATAAAAAGGACATTGAAATACTTAAGGAAGATATTTCCGAGATAGAGCTGAAAAAGCCCTCGGCTCTTGGTTTTCGTGGAGGATTTTTAAAAATAAGAACTAAGGACGGTGAGCCTCTGCAAATAACAATCCCAACTATGATTGAGTTCAAGAAAGTTTAAAAGCTCATGGGGGCTTTTGAGCCAGATCTTCTAAAAATTGTTTAAAGTGCTCTGAAGCACATAACGCCGCATATACTGCTCCCGATAACGCCTTTGCTCTTCTGAACATTCACTTATTAGTGAACTTCACTTATCCGCAAACCGTTTAACAAAAAAGCGATGGAGGCACAAAGCAAAACGATATGAGATAAGCTATGAGAAGGCTTTTGAAGATGGTAGTTGGTTTGTTTTATTCATGCTTATTTATCCACGTTCAATAGAAAAATACTCACACGAGAAAGGGAAAAATAGAATATTCATATTGATAATGACGGATTTGGTTTCTGTTGAGGAAGCGAACGG
>QENH01000156.1 GCA_003336485.1 Candidatus Methanophagales archaeon | reverse complement strand
TTATACTTTATATACCTTCGAGAAAATCCACAAGACAATTACAGAAACAATAAAAAGCTCAAATGGAGGAGATAACCCGGATGTCCTTCTTGTTCGTTGCCTCTTCCAGGATAGCTAATGCTTCGTTCAGCTCGTCTTTGCCTATCGCACTGAGCGTTACCGAAGCCGAGGACTTTTTATCCACGCCCGGCATTGAGAGTGATAGCTTTACCACTTCCGCAAATCCCGTGCTGTCTATACTATCTATCGTCTCCCGTATATCCGAATGCACTATATGCCCGATGAGTAAAACAACCATTGATTCTTTCAGTCTCTCTTTCCCTATTCGTACCACGTTCATGCCGTTTCCCTTTAACCAATCTACCAATTTATCCAATCTCTTTTCTTCTATCTCAACTACCAGTTGAACGGGTATTCTCCCCGAAGGCGTCTTTTTATCCCGCTGATGCAATACGCTGAGAATATTACCTCCGAAATCGGATACAGGCTCCAATGCACGCACTAACTGACCCGGAATGTCTTCTAGTTCGATGTCCATTGATATTTTCATGATGATGCTCTCCTCAGCTTATGGTATTAATTGGCAAAGCGAATATAAAAACATAAAGTTTAGATGCATATATGCATCGGAGAAGAAATGGAAGAAAAATTTGGATATGTAATAAAGGTTGATGTGACGGTGGTAGCGATAGCGTGGCGAAGAAAAGAAAACATCTTGGTCTGTTGAAATGGGGGATAGAGGGAAAAGGAAAAGGGATTGAAGGAAGTTTATGATGGTGTAAAGAAGTTAATTACGATTTCTGAGCGAATTGAAGAGAATACAAAAGATATAGAAGGGATCAAGGGGGGTATACAGGAGGTTAAAGAGAGAATAGAAGTAATAGAAGAGCGGTTGTATTCGCTAGAATTCGGTCAAAGGGAGATAGGTGTTGATATTCAAGCGGTAAAGGAGAAAATGGAACTGAAAGATGAAATATATGCGCTCAAGGAGAGATTAACCTTGCTCGAAGGAGCACAAGTGCAGAGCAAGACTTAAAAGAGATTGGTTAAAAGTAGTGAGATTGTTCACTCTTCCACGCGCTCGAACAACTTCTGCGGCTTTTTCAGCTCTTGGCCACTCGCTATCGGCACTGTCAACTCATCAAGCTTTACAGAATGCAAATCGGTTTCCATGCCCAATTGCGACCACAACTCTGCCATCTTTTCTGGCATCACTGCTTCTAACAAGATACAAACGGCTTTTAGTATCTGTAGCACGTTCTTTATTATCTCGCCACCCCGTTCTCGCTCTTTATCGCCCTTTTTTATCAAATGCCAGGGCTCTTCTCGTTGAAAATAGCCATTGCCGAAGTCTGCAAGTTTCATTACGGCGTCAACGAGCTTCTTGAATTCGTATTCCTCTACTGCCTTTAGCACTTCTTCTCGTGTCTCCGTTATCTTAGTAATAACCGTCTCTTCTATCTCGCCTTCGGGAACCACGCCGAAATTCTTATACGCAAATGATACCACGCGATGCACAAGATTACCCAGTATCGCCACTAACTCATTGTTCACACGCAAGAAGAATGAGTCCCAGGAAAAATTCAGCTCCTTCGTGTGGCTCGACTGTGCCACCAAATAATATCTCAACGTGTCCGGATGGAATCGTTCCAGAAACTCCGATGTCCAGATCACGTCACCCCGGGACTTCGAGAATGTCCGGCCATCTATTTTCACCATGCCAGAAGCAACAACGGCATCAGGCAGCGAATAGCCCGCACCTTTTAGCATCGCCGGCCAGAAGATACAGTGATGATATATGATGTCCGTGCCGATGAAATGGACTATGGTAGCTCCGTCTTCTTCCCAATATTCTCGCCATTTACGTTCATCTCCTGCCATCAGTTCTTCTGTAAATGATATATATCCGATAGGCGCGTCAACCCAGACATAAACTACCAGATCATCTCGACCCGGGAATTTCACGCCCCATTCCAGATTCCGCGTTATACACCAGTCCCTCAGTTCCTTCTTTACCCATTCCCGTGCGTAATTCCTGGCGTTCCGCGTGCCCCCTAAAGAATCTAAATACGAGACAAGGAAATCAGCGAATGAGGAAAGCTGGAGGAAGAAATGCTCCTGCTCCTTGAAAACCGCTTCGTTACCGCAAATCTTGCACTTTGGCGTTATTATCTCGCCCGGCTCGAGATGCTTACCACAGCCCTGGTCACATTCATCTCCTCGCGCACTTGCTCCACAGTAGGGACATTCGCCTTCCACATATCTATCCGGTAGGAACCGACCACAGGTATCGCAGAACGCCTGTTTTGTTTCCTCTTTATATACATAGCCGCCATCTATCAGCTTCTTCACTATTTCCTCTGTCCTCTTATGGTTGCTTTCCGAGTCGGTCTGCCCATAATAGTCGAAATCAACATTCAGTGCTTTGAATATCCGCTTGAAATGATCATGAAATCGCGCTACTACTGCTTCAGGTGTGATCCCTTCCGCTTCTGCACTCAGTACAATCGGCGTGCCGTGAGTGTCCGAGCCGCTTACAAAAATGACGTCATGTCCCATCTTCCGGAGCATCCGCACGTATATATCCGCGGGTACGTAAGTTCTGAGGTGCCCTATATGGCACTCGCCGTTGACATAGGGCAATGCAGAGGTTACCAAAACTGGCTTATCTATCGGTATCTTCATTTGTTCCTGTCTACTAATAGCATCTATATCAAAGTTTTATAAATTTTACTTTTTCTGATTTTGCAAGCAAGCGGCATTCTTTACGCGTAAAAACGAACAAAAATAGTATCCTTTTGCATAATGCATCAAAAAAAATAAAGGGGGGGGGCTAGACACCCGCCTATTCTATTTGTTTCATATAAATCGCCCAGGGTAACCGATCATACCCCACATTATAGTACTTGTGATCCAGCCAATTATGCACATTATTATGATATACACGACAATCGAAACGATCAGGTATATCAACCTTTTATCTTCGGGCGTCTCCATGAACACGGGTAGGCCCAAATATAGGATGTACAACCCATACAGGCTTGCTAAAAAGGCTAGAATCGCAATTGGCGGTATTATATATAGTATCCCAGCAAGGAGTCCTGGTGTAGATGCGTATGCAACGAGCTTCATTGCTTGTATCTGGTCTTGCTTCGATGAAAAACTCGGTGCTAGCATACTCACAATATATCCGAAGACGAAGACGCCGATTATTGAGAGTACATACTGCATGATACCCCACCCCAAAGCCAAATGCATCGGCACCCTGAAATGACCCCAAAAACCGCCTATGCCTACTACGCCATAGCCTATTATGATCCCTATCAGCGTGGGTACCGCAACTATGCCAACATAAACGATTAGGTCTTGCATGCTCGGCTGTTCAGCTTTTGCAGCTTCTAACGTCTCTTTGGGTTTCAGCACAACATTCTTTGCTCGGTCTATTATTGCACTTATATCCATCTTTTCACCACCCTTCCTTTCTTTTTCACATCCATTTATGCCCCTTCCGGAAGCGAGGACATGTTAAATATTTCTGACATATCTTTTATGTCCACACCAGCCGGTAGTTCAAATGTAGTGTCGGAAATGCTGCCAAAATCGAAGTTCCTCATCTCTCTTCTCGAAATACCCGAAGGCAATGTCATCTCCATTTGAACCGGAAGCCCGTTCTTTATCCATATCCACTGCTTCATCTTTAGCTCTTCCGGTTCCTCCATGACTACATATTCGATAACTGTACAGCGCATACCATCTATTGTTTCGGTGCCGATAATCGTCGGATTTAAGTCCATAAGTGCTTCTACATCACCTGTTACCGATTCTGGAACTTCATCAAGCACCGTTTTCAATGCCATGTTCTCGTCAGGTTGATACATATACGACACTTGATCATCGCCTCTCACTATCATACTCATAGCCTGCCCTTCCGCTGTCGTATCGATCCTCATATTATTCCCCGCTAACCATGCTGTGCTTGTCGACACTATCTCCCCATTATCTGTCGTCACCATATCATATTTGACGGTTATTCCTTTTGCCTTACCTATAAGGTCGATCAATGATTCGTTACTCGTTGGTGCAGCAGGTGTTTCATCAGTTGAGGATTGAGTGCTTGTATTTGTAGCTTCTGCAGGCGGTGCTGCCGGTGCTACCTCCTGTTCTGCTTTATCGGCACAGCCAGCACTCAAGACTACGCCTACTAGTATTATCCCAATAATTATTGCCCATTTTTTCGTTTTTTCTACCACTTTTTATCACTCTATAAGTCAATGTTGAGAAACTATTTAAGTTTTTCGTTTTTGCCTTTTGCCTTTTGCCTTTTCTGCTATACGCCCAATACCATCCGGAGCGTATTTCTCACTGCTGGAGCAAGACCAATAACGATAAGCGCCAACAAAACGAGATTCTTTAGCTCTATCTCCCGCTCGTCAAAGCCAATATCCAATAGATACAGCACGGGTATGAGTATTCCAAGTTTGAGTGGGAACATTCCGATTGCGGAGCCAGTAAACTCTACGATCATTCCTTCTATCACATGCTTCCCTTGGTAACCAAGAAAATCAATCCCGATATAAGAAGAAGAGGCATCGAGTAAATGCGCTGTTAATACTGATACGTTCAGCGATTCCGTTAGAAACTGCGCATGAAGCTTAGCTCCAACCACATAGATCACAAGTATTATCATGCCAGAAATGCCGATAACAGCAAAAAGAACCCAAAGGTCAACTATCGCCTCATTACGCAATAACAATATCAGATTTGTGATAAACCATAGCACCCCGATTAGACCAAAGACCGCCATATAATCGTTTATTCTGTTCGGTCCGGACAATACCCGTAATAATACCAGTATAGCAACACAGCAGAAGAATATAAGGAAATATATTAGCGGTGTGATCAGCATATAGCTTATAGGCGGCGAGAACAAATCGGCATCTTCCATTACCCTCAGGCTTGCGGCAACGAATATGTAAGGCGATACCACAGCGACGAAACGTTTATCTATCGCGATCCCGAGCTTTTTCAGTATCTTTAGTAATACGAAAATGATTAAGCCAAACATTAAGGCCCACGTTATTGTATTTACCGGATTGTAGCCAGTATCGTAGGTTATTGGGTGGATGTAGTACGTGTAGATGAATTCCTTTATTGCTTCGGTCATATCTCTTTTAGAAATTAAGAAAGGTTATATCAAAAATCCATATGTTTTTGAGCAGATGCCTATCTTACGAACTTAATCACGCCACTGCCTGGAGAAAACAGTATCCCATCTCTTTTCATCACTTCTATTATGTCCTCCGCCTTTCCTCTTTCCATCCCTTCCTCCTCTGCGAGATCGAGCACCTCTTCTAGTGGCACTTCCTCGCCGTATTCGTTCTCCAACTCTTTTATTATCTCCTGTATTGACCTAGCTCGGTCTCTCCGCGTCTTAGTTGTGCCAACAGTTACCCAATCGGTATCCAGCTTACCTGTTTCTGGGTCAACAAAAACTTGCTTCAGGCAGTATGTAGTCACGTTAATCACGCGGTCCGCATCATCCGCAGTTATTTTATCACTTAGCTTCGCTCTCGCACTTGCCTCGCCCAACCGTATTAATGCTTCTAACTGCCGTGCGGTTACAGGAACGGGCGCCTCTTCGTCCTCGTAGCCCTGTCTTCGAAGTCCGATATAAAACTCCATAAATTTACTCTTCGCCTCTTCGGTCATCACGGGGAATATATTCCGCTTACTCCATGCCACATACTTCCTAAATAATTCTACCTCTATATCCGGCTTCATCGCTTGCGTCTGCTCTTTTAACCGCCCCTCGCCTCCATCCTCCACTTTGCCCACGTTCTTAAGCCGTGCAAGCAGTTCACCGGCGTAATGCGTCTTTATTATATGCTCGGCAGTCCTCGTATCACGCTCTTCATCTGGCCGGTCCATCATAGTATATATGAGGTCGAATCGAGACACAAGCGTAGGTGGCATATTTATCTGCTTTGAAATCGGATCGTATCTATTAAACCGTCCCCCGAGCGGATTTGCAGCCGCTAACAAGGCACATCTTGAGTTTAATCGCGCCATTATTCCCGCTTTTGCTATAGAAACAGTTTGCTGTTCCATTGCCTCATGGAGCGCATCTCTGTCCTCTTTCCGCATCTTGTCTATCTCATCGACCGCTGCTATCCCTTTGTCTGCAAGTACCAAAGCACCAGCCTCTAAAGTCCACCGCCCTTCTCCGAACTCATCCCTAACTGCGGCGGCTGTGAGTCCAGCAGCAGAGCTGCTTTTACCGCCTGTATATAAGCCTCGAGGTGCTAACTTCACTAAGTATGTGAGTAATTGACTCTTTGCCACTCCCGGATCACCAACGAGGAGCAGATGTATGTCGCCTCTTACCCGCGACCCATCCGGCAAATCCTTTGGGACGCCCGCGAACAGTTGGAGTACCATCGCTTCTTTTATCTCGTTGTAGCCATATATAGAGGGCGCAATGCTACCTATGAGCTTCTCATATACTCCCGGCTGATTCTTAAGCGCCATTATTTCTCGCTCGTCCTCCTCGGTTATCGCAATCTCTTCAAATTCTTCCTCCTTCACCTCTAACGAATTGCCATCCAGGTATATATCGAAGAACGGTGTCTTCCCAAATTGTGTCATCCTCTGGTATGACCGGAGAATACCAACAACAACAATCCGGTCGCCGGGCGATATTTCACCGGAGATGTCATCTTCCAGATTAACGTCTAACGATTGCGGTAATTCGCCACCCCTCAAATCCTCGGGCGACTCCTGTAACCGTATCTTTTGTGCATTTACGAATTTGCACTGATCCACCAATAGCTTGAACCGCTGTATCTTTCGACCACATCCGCCACTCTCTTTCTCACACTCCATCGGCTCCCGGAATTGCCTTCCGCTCTGCCCCAGCGAGAAGATATGCCCGCAAAAAGGGCATTCAAATACCGCTTCTATTACCCGCGGTCTTACCTCGGTCGCCTTTGTCACTAATCCTTCTATACCCACCAGCTTGCCTATGTCATTGCTTCTGATGTCGCGTATCTTGACCTTCTTCGGAAGCTTGATTATACGGACATTAGCCTCATCGAGAGTGACTCCAGTGGGAATATCCGTTTCCCGTAAAGCGCGAGTTACAGATTCTATCGTTACGTCCGGATCTTCCAAAAGCATATCTGCAAGATTAGAGTCATATATATCTACGTCCGAGAATACAACGAGCAAACTACGCCGTTCCGGGTAATAATTCGATAGCTCTATGATCTGGTCCCAGCAATACTTCTTCAGAAAGTCCTCCCATTGCTCCGTTGCCAGGTCTTGCATCATAATAGTATCATCTCTCTTTATTTATCTCATATTTTGTATAATCACTATTGTATTTAAGATGATGCAAAAGTTCTTTACATTAAAATCATAGAAATAAGAAAAAGTAGGATTGCCAATGGACACATCAGAGTTAGCAGTTGTTTTTGATGGTGCTGGTGTTTTATACGCACCTTTCAGGATTATGAAAGATATGGAAAGAGGCGTGACAAAGCGGAGCAGGCGATCGGGGATAACCTGTACCGACCGGCTAGAGAAGGGCGCGATGGTGATTTTAAAGACGGAATACAAAGAAACGTTAGGGCAAGAAGAGACTTCAAAATTATTGTCTGATGTAATGAAAGAGAAAAAAATCGATAATAAGGTCATCTATAAAGAAAAATGGATTAATGATCATGAAGTGACAGAAGCAATTTTACAGGATAAGCACGTTAAAATGGAAGATGTACATGAAACAATGTCCTTTCTGAGGAAGTGCGACATCCTACCGGTAATAGGTGTAGGCCTGATTGTGGACATGGCGAAGGGGGCGATAAAATACGTGATTGCAGGCGGCATAAATTTTTTCCCCGGAACACGGAAACTGCTTAGTGAGTTACACGAGTTGGGAGTCAAGACTTTTGTTGCTTCGGGAGATCGGATAGAGCGAGATGAAATTGCAGTTTATTTACCGGACATCCCACCCGATAATATCTTTGGGATGCAGAAGCCGGAAGATAAGCGGGACTTGGTGAGGCAGTTGAAGGCCGAGCATAAGGTGATAATGGTGGGTGATGATATAAATGATTATCTTGCGTTGTGGGAGGCAGATATATCGGTGTTATCGTTACAGGAAGAGGCAGATAGGCCGGGAAAGCTTTTTGAGGTTGCTGATTTCCGGATAAGGGATATAGTGGAGGTAAAGGACGTAATAGAAGAGATGAAGGAATACGCTAAGTGAGGGGGTGGCAAAAATGGTAAACTCAAAAGAGGATCTGGAATCGTTGGCAGAAGGATTGAGGAACTTTGAGGGTGTGAAGCGGAAAAGAGCGATAAATGAGATCGTGACTAAATTCGGGGATGCTGACCGGGTAGGGAATCGAACGATAGTGGGATTTGGAGAGGATGCCGCTGTGCTTGACGTAAACAATGATAATTTCGTTTTACTCGCTGTGGATGGTATCTGGGGTAAATTGTTGAATGCCGACCCATGGTGGGCCGGGTATTGCGCTGTGCTGGTGAATGTGGCGGATATAGCAGCGATGGGTGGCACTCCAATGGCAATGGTGAATCTGACATCAACGCAGCAGAAGGATATATGTGCCGAATTGGGCCAGGGAATGTATGACGGCGTGAGGAAATTTGGCGTGCCCATGGTGGGCGGACATCTACATCCGGACACTAATTATGATGCTCTTGATGTTGGTATAATGGGGACAGTAAAGAGGGATAGTATAATATATTCAAGCGGTGCGAAACCAGGCGACAAGGTATTGGTCGCAATTGACCTTGATGGTAGGATATATCCAAGTTACAATCTGGCTTGGGACAACACGACAAGAAGGACTCCTTCCGAGATAAAAAAGCAGTTGGATACTATGGTTGAGATCGGCGAGAAGAAATTAGCCACTGCGGGTAAGGACATAAGCAATCCAGGCACTTTAGGCACGTTTGGCATGTTGCTCGAGTCTTCGGGTGCAGGTGCAATCGTGGAGCTGGATAAGATGCCGAGACCTGATGCAGAAATCCCTTTTGAGCAGTGGTTAAAGATGTATCCGGGTACCGGGTTTGTGCTCACGGCTGAAAACGATGATGACGCAGTAGAATGCATAAGAATATTCGAGGACGCGGGAGTAGCGACTTCTATCATTGGCGAGGTTGATGCGAGCAAGAAACTAAAAATAACAAATGGGACAGAGACAGCAACTGTATTTGACCTTAACCGAGATCTGATAACAGGGATAAAACGAAGTCCTTAAGGTTACACAAAAGAAGGGGTGTTTGGATGGAAAATAACCTGTGCTGTACAGAGGGTCAAACATTCGTCATAAGAACGTTTGACATGAAAGAGGATTTTGAAGAGTTATACTGGAAGGTATGTAAAGGAGAAATAGATAAAGCGGATGCCTTATTTTTAGCGAGTCACCCCTCTTATCTCTTCTGCATTGCCGATGAGTTGCGAAAGGCGGAGAAAGGCGATGCAGTCACATATGTGGTGAACAGGAACATAAACTTTACTAATATCTGTGTGGGCGACTGCAAATTCTGCGCGTTCCGAGAAGAGAATGGCGAGGGATATCTCTTGAGTATTGATATGGTCTTGAGTAAGGTAGAGGAAGCGGTGAATAATGGGGCGACCGAGATATGTATTCAAGGTGGTCTGCATCCGGACCTTGTGGTTGCGGACTATTGTGGAATTATAGAGCGCATAAAATCGGCGTTTGATGTACACATACATGCATATTCGCCAATGGAGATATGCCATATGGCGACAAATTCTGAGATGCCAGAGCCGGAAGTATTGAAAGCGTTAAAAGATGCTGGTCTGGATTCTATTCCAGGTACTGCGGCAGAAATACTCGATGATTCTGTACGTGAGGTGATATGTCCGGGTAAGATAAAAACCGATGATTGGATTGAGATAATAAAGACCGCACATCGGTTGGGAATACCATCAACTGCTACTATCTTGTACGGGCATATAGAATCCCTGGAGGAGAGAATAGATCATCTATTTAAGATAAGGGCGATACAAAAGGAGACCGGCGGATTTACGGAGTTCGTACCGCTGAAGTTCATGCGAAAGAACAATGAATTGGGCCGATTTGTAACCCGCGAATTTACTTTTTGGGAAAGTGCAGCCGTTCATGCTCTTGCAAGAGTTATTCTTCATCCATATTGCGTGAATGTGCAAGCGTCCTGGGTGAAGTTAGGACTGACGGAAGTGCAGCAGATGCTCGCTTTTGGCGTGAACGACCTGGGCGGGACACTGATGGAAGAGAGCATATCAAGGGCATCGGGTTCCTTAGCGGGCGAGTACATGAGCCCCGAGGACTTTGAGCAACTCATTACGGATGCGGGTAGAAGACCAAGAAGGCGGAGTACGCTTTATGAGTTATTGTAGCGTATTTGTATAGCGAATCTTAAAAACCACGAGATTCCACGAGATTAACACAAGATTTTGAGCATTTACTGGTTTTTAAAATTGTGATTTGGGATTTACCACAGTTTATTCTGCATGTCCATATCCCCCGCCACCGGGCGTTTCAATTACCACTATATCGCCTTTTTTCAGTTGCCGAGTTACCTTTGAAGGCAGATCTATTCGCTTATTGTCTCTGATCAAATAATTCCTGCCCGTTCTTCCGTCTTCGCCACCACATAGACCTTTTGGCGGGTATTTCCGCCGCTCGGATTGTATAGAGAGCGTAGCATCATCTACCATAACCTTAATAGCCCTCTTTATGCCCGAACCGCCTCTGAACTTACCGTTACCACCAGAATCTGGGATCAGACCATAATGCTCCACACGTAGCGGATACGAAAGTTCTAACGCCTCTATCGGTGTATTCGCCGTGTTCGTCATGTGCGTGTGAATACCATCGGCACCATTTTTAGTTGGTGACGCGCCCTGACCGCCAGCAATAGTTTCATAGTAAGTGAACTCTTCGCCGTTGACTGTACCGCCTATTACTACATTGTTCATTGTGCCCTGCGACTGTGCGGGTATTTTATGCGGCATAGCTTTATGTAAAGCAAGCAGCAAGACATCCACTATCCGCTGTGAGGTCTCCACATTACCGCTTGCTACAGCAGCAGGTGGATTTGGATTCAAAAGAGTGCCTGCGGGCACGTTAATGCTTAGGGGCAGGTAACAGCCATGATTGGGTGGTATTTCGGGGTCGGTCACACATCTCAGGACATAGTAGACGGCAGAAAGCGTAACGGCATAGGGCGCATTGATATTGCCTCTTCTTTGCCTGTCGGTGCCTTCAAAGCTTATGTCTATGGCACTGTCCGCTATTTTTAGTGTCACTGCTATCTTCACCGGCTGGTCGGTAACGCCATCATCGTCCATAATGTCATCGGCGGTATAAGTGCCCCCCGATATTTTCGTAATCGCATGTCGCATCAGCTTCTCGCTATATGCTATGATACTTGTTGCAAATTCAGTGTAAGTATTTACGCCATATTTTTTGATGTTTTCTGTCATTCTCATTGCGCCCAAGTTGTTAGCCGCGATTTGAGCTCGTATGTCGCCTATCCTTTCGATGGGTGTGCGAGTATTGGCTTTTATTATCTCGAAAACATCTGCGTTCTCATTGCCGCGAGTTAAAAGCTTGCAGGGTGGGATAATAAGACCTTCCTGGAAGATTTCGGTGCTGTTGCCCGGCATTGAGCCTGGGGTCATGCCGCCAACGTCCGCATGATGGGCTCGGTTTACGGCGTAACCTACTAGCTCAGCGTCATATAAAATCGGTTTTATTAGGGTGATGTCGGGTAGGTGAGAGCCGCCATGATAAGGGTCGTTTACTACTATTTGGTCGCCTTCTTGTAGGTCATCGAACTGCAGCAATGCAAATTCTACAGTTAGTGGCATTGCGCCCAGATGCACAGGGATGTGTTCCGCCTGTGCCAGCATCCGGCCTTCGGCGTCAAAGATGGCACATGATGCGTCCATCCGCTCCTTTATATTCGGTGAGTATGCTGTTCGTTTTAAGGCTGCGCCCATCTCTTCGGGTATTGCGGTGAATGCGTTCTTCAGGATTTGCAGCGTTATTGGGTTCATAGTGTCTAGCTTATAATATTAGTGCTACAATTGCAATCAAAATAAAAGCATTTGACGTTTGTATCTTTCTAACCCTGTATCTGTGTTCAGCTTTCATCTTCCAGCGCTTTATATATCTCTTTTAAATTTTTAAAAAATATTCATGCTTTTTTACTTTCACTCTCGCAACATTTTCGCCATACTCTTCATAGGGTATATATTCGGCTACATCAGGAAATCTAGCAAACATATATTCGTAAAAAGCTAAAGAAGTGCGCAAATTTATACAAAAAGATCAGTTACAGTTCTCTCACCTCATCAAGAAATGCAGGTCGCTTTTTAAATTCTGTTTTCAAATCGGAAAACCGCTTTTTCCAGCTTGATTCGTCTTTTAAGAGATTAATATAGATGTGTTTGACCTTAGCCAAATATCCTGCTGCAATACGATACGTTTTTCTATTTCCTCTCGGGATGTTCATATAAGCGTTTTGCCAGTAATACTCTATTATCTTTTCCGGAAAATCCTCTTCCAGTTTAGCTGCGAATTCATCAAACGTATTTTCCATTCCCCATTGATACTCAGGCGGATTCAAAATTGTGTGCAGGACTGCCTCTTTCATGCTTTTGTCCATGCAGATTCGTAGATAGTCACAAACATCTTTTTCTTTAATATCGTTGAATATTGTGGGCTCAACCTCTTTCCAGTCTGCATCCCTCAAGAACGCCTTCAGGTTCTTGTATACTGCATAGTAGTTCCCATATCGCATGATTTCATATGCTTTTAGCTGAGCCGCTTTTGCCTTTTCGTAATTACCATCAGTTTTATAATACTCAAATAGTCGGTCCAGCATGACCTTATCTTCGCTCTTCCGGGTCAACGCAACCTGGACAATTCGTTCTATATTGGCGGTGTCCTTTTCTTCAGCAAAATGCTCGAACAAGAATTGAAACAGCTCTGTAAGCCTGCCTTCGCCTTTTAATATCCCTTCTTCTGCAGTTTCCAAACCCTTTTGCAAATCGCCTTTATTAACGTAGAACACCACCAGATCCCAGTAATCCATACCGTAATGGAGATTCTCCATACGCAGTTCTAAATATGCTGTTTCATTGCAAAGATAGTTCTTTTGGATATTCATAATCAAGTCTTTTCGCCAATCGGAAGGACGGTTTGCCAGTTTTTCAACTAAAAATTCCCATTCTTCTTTCGTATCGCAGATCGCGAAAAAGATATCCATCAAAGCATCTTCAAAACCGGAATTCGCCGTATCATACTCCACAAAGGCTACATCCAAAAATTCGAGTTTCGCATCTGAGGATATATTACCTGCTTCTATCAATTCGGAAATTTCATTTAGCCACTCATAAGCTTCCGCCTCTTCATCTTCAGGTCCGCCACCACATTCATTGAATTCCGAGATTATATATTCGGCTTTTTCCCAGTATTCCATCAATAACTCGTCATTTAGTGGCACTACTTCTTCTACAACGCTAGAAGCCTCTGCCTTCTCTTTAAACCATTCCAAAACCAATCTATGGACTTCCGGGTTTTTTCTTATTAGATTTTGCACTAACTTGTATAAGTTCTTGCCATCAAGAGATTTCAATTCGCCATCTAAGCTAAAACCCCTACTTTTCTCTTCTCCTTGTTCGCTATGCGATGACATCATGCCTCTTCCATCAATTCTTTCTGAACCTTTTTACATCACGCTTTTCTTCTTTTCCTCACCGGAAACTGACATTCACCAACCAGCTCTTCTTATAGTACAGTATGTGAGTCGTTAGGGCATACTGTTACAGGAGGACCCACCATCACATAACCGTTCTCTTCGATGCTTTTTGGCTCTTTCCACATTGAACGTTTAAGCGTTCATGATTCATCATATAGATATTGTTATATAAGGACAACTTATATTGGTTGTGATTGAAAAAAACAACCATAACTTGAATTATGTTTTCTTATTCATACAGCATTTCTTATACTTTTTACCGCTGCCACAGGGACAAGGATCATTCCGCCCTATTTTGACGCTCTTGTCCGATTTTAGTGATGATCCGCCATTATTTTCTTCTTCGATCAAATCTTTGAACATCCAATAATGCCGCTTTATTCTTTCAACGTAATTCATATCATTCAGAACGTACTTAATTTTATTCAGTAATATGGGTGCAAGTTCGGATTGATAACTAGCCAGATTTAATGCAGGACCTTGTAAATCCGCTATGGCCTGTGGGTCATTACGACCAAACCAATCAGCGTAAAATCTGCGAGTCTCCCAACCATATGCAATTACCGCTACAATTTCGTTTCTTTCTTCGGAATATACATTTAAAAATACTCGCCGGCAATCACAACCCACCTCGTCACAATAGGCTTCAACTAAGTAATAGTTTCCTTCTGGTAATTCGGGATCATCAATTGCGATTAGAGCTCGAGTTTCTTCTTTTGCTATCGCCAGGAACTTTTCATGAAATGGTACGTAAGGCATAATAGTATCACCTATATTTGCATAAAACTAATTAATGTTATATTCTTTTAACTTCTCTACTAAGCCAGTTCAGATAATCATTACTCCCTGCAACGACAGAAAGAGCAAATATTTCTGGTGTTTCATAGGGATGTATCTCTTTAATAGCTTTTTCGAGCTCGTCATAGAGGTCTTTCTTGCTCTTGAGTATGCATAACCATTCTTCTTTCCTCTCAATATTGCCTTTCCACCAGTAAGTGCTTACTATCGGTCCTACTATCTGAACACAGGCAGCCAGCCTTTTTTCTACCATTGCGTTTGCTATTTCTTCTGCGTCCGCCCTTTTCTCTATGGCTGTTATCACCTGAATATACTCTTCTGTCATCTTTATTCCCATTCACATATTTTAATTAAAATACAAAGTAGTAACAAATAACCTGTCGCCTATCTGTTGTTACTTATCGGGACACTGTCAAAAAACCAGAGATTTATCAACGCGGAGATCGTCGAGAACGCAGAGACATTAGAAAAACCAAGCGGTGTTTTGCTCTTCCTGCGATACGTAAATGCACATAAAATGTATTTGTAATGTATCTGTCCATCAGCATAAATGTTAAATAGCGTAAAAGATCATAGCTAATAACTAAAATCCGATGCATAATCAAAAGCAGAAATTGAACTGTAGAATCGTTGCTGGTAATGTTAGTATCTCAAATGTAGACGGCTTTCTCGCTTCGTTACGTGACATCGCACATAAGTACGCCGTGACAATACAGGCTATGGATGCCGAGCTGATAGCAGGCGAGGCACATATACTATCTGCGGTGAAGAAGGCATTAAGGGCTGTGACGAGTGGAACGAGTATAACGAGCGATTTGGGGCTGGAGATTCTTTTATATGCTGCTGGTAAGAGACAGATAGAACGAGCGCTGGCAATGGGTGTGTCAGAAGGCGAGAATAGAGTTGCCCTTGTTATTGTTGCTACAAGTGAGGGACGTGATTTAGAGCTTGTTGCAGAAGCGGTAAAGAGGAAGATAGAACTAGTTGAGTGGCCAATAGCGGAACTGGAATCGTATAGCAAAGCTAAAACAGAGAACATGAAGAAGTTTTTTGCTATTTCTGAGGCTGAGCTAGAGGCCGTGGGCGATAAGAAGTTGAAGACGCTAGTGTTAGAACGTGTTGCTCTGTTGGATGTGCTCAAATAAGGGGCCAGACCCCCCTTATCAACCCTCCCGGCCAATAGTTCCGGGGCCAGACCCCCCTTATCAACCCTCCCGGCCAATAGTTCCGGGGCCAGACCTCCCTTATCAACCCTTCCGGCCAAATAGTTCAGGGGCCGAAATTTTTGGTAATTGGACGTAGATGAACGTGGATAATCTGGAATTTAAATATAATGTTTAATTGCCGGAGGAGAATATTAGAATCTTCTATCGAGTTTATAAATTTGATACTTTGAGGAACTAGTTTTCTGCGTAAATCAGCGTAATTTCGTGGTTATAAAAATTGGGTGAACAAATACAAATAATTTATTCCCGGAACGACTAAAATTTAGTACAGGTTGCTATTTATGCAAAGAGAATACAAAAGGCATGGTTTCTTCTGTTTTTCGGATAGCAGGAACAGAGGACTTTGGTGCTTGAAGCACGGAGAAGCGGAGATAAACACATTATGCCGAATCTTGGAGGTATCAAGAAGGACGAGAGCGGAAGGTGATAAAATCGTTCTTAGCGGTATAATTGCCGACGACAGCGCGAAATTACCCTTTGTTTCTTGGGTGGAACGAGAAGAGCTTGTAACAGATAAGATAGTGCTAATTGAGAATGCATACGTGAAGAAGTGGAAGGGTCTGACCACGTTATATATAGGTAAAGACACGAAGCTAATCGATACGGATGTTGACTTCCCAGCCCGGAGTGAGTTGTCGAAGCCGAGAAAGAGGACAATAGCGGAGATCGTTGGTTGTGGAGGCGCATTTGATGTGATAGTAGAGGGCGACATAGTCTTTTCGGGCGAAGAGCCAGAACGGGTATTAGACGATGGCACAGGTGCTTTATTACTTGAGCTAGAGAGCGAAAAAGGGACAGATATAGGGTTTGGGACACCGCTAAAAGCGCGAGGAAATGTAGTAGAATCAGAAAGGGGCTATGTACTAATGGCGAAAGCGGTAAAAATAAAGAGTGAGAAACTCGTAATAGCAGAGATAAAAAACTTCTTGTGTAAATACACCTAAATAAATATTTAAGGATGAGGAATATTTCTTTTAGTAACGCTTGCTTTCAAAACTTTTTTTTGAAAGGAAGGGTTTTTTTATTATGTAAGTTCACTTTTTTATTTACAAAAGAGGGGGCACAAAAGAATGAGGGATGTAGCGGTAATAGGTATTGGACATACTAAGTTTGGGCGCGCATCGAAAGCGTCACTTGAATTGTTCTCTGAATCGGTATTGCAAGCAATTGACGATGCAGGCGTAGAATTAAAGGACATAGAAGCGTTATTTCAGGGCGCTGCACTCGCAGGCTTTGAAGAAGGGCAAGTAATGTCAGCGGCATTTTCTGCCGCGGACCTCAACTTGGGACCTATACCAGCAACGCGCTATGAAGGTGCATGTGCATCCGCATCAGTTGCGATAAGAGATGCCGCCATGTGGGTCGGTTCCGGCGAATACGACATGGTTATTGCGGGCGGCATGGAGAAAGCACTGACAATGGGTACGTTATTTGCAACGCGGACTTTCGCAATGGCATGTCATGCGCCAACAGAAGGGCCTGTGGGACTCACGTTCCCGGCCGTGTTCGCAATGGCGGCAATGCGATATGCCAAGATTTATGACATACCACTAGAGAAACTGCGCGAGAAAATGGCGCACGTTTCTATAAAGAATCATAAACATGGCGCTTTAAACCCGTTGGCACAGTTCTATAAGAAGTTAGGTGCTTTGAAGCTAGAAGAAGTAATGGACTCGAAGATGGTAGCAGACCCGCTCTCGCTTCTGGATTGCTGTCCCTTCTCCGATGGCGCATCTGCACTTGTGCTCTGCGCCGCTGAGGACGCGCGAAAATATACTGATGAGCCTGTTTATATCCTGGGTACTGGACAGGGCTCTGGTGGTCCGTTATCCAAGATGGAGGACATAACAAAGCCCGTTTCTCGGATAAGTTCTGCGAAGACTGCATTTAAACAAGCAGGACTCACACCAAAAGATATAGACATCCTGGAAATTCACGATTGCTTTACTATTGCGGAATTGATCGCACTCGAGAGTATGGGCTTCTTTGAATGGGGCGAAGCGGCAGATGCAGTAGAAGACGGGCAAACGGAGTTGGGCGGCAAAATACCCGTTAACATGTCTGGCGGATTAATAGGCAAAGGGCATCCGATAGGCGCAACCGGGGCGTCTCAGGTTTATTGGATCATTAAGCAGATGCGGGGCGAAGCAGCAAAAGGTAATCAAGTTGACCCTGTTCCTGAGTATGGCATGACCGATACACTTGGTGGCGACTTCGGGACATTATGTCATATTATACTTGGAAGGTCAAAGCGAAAGAAATAATAAATAAAGGAGATAAAAAAATGGCTGGAATGGCGCAAGAGGAGATAGAAAAGGAGTTATCAACGGTATATACCGTTTTAACCTATGCGGATTATGAAGCGGGCCTGAAAGAAGAGCGATTATTGGGGCTGAAATGTGCATCGTGCGGTAAAATAACCTGCCATCCTATGCACGTTTGCCAATGGTGCAGTAGTCGACGCCTAGAAAGAGTGGAATTGTGTGGCGAAGGCGAATTGACGACATTTACGGTAATCCGCGTGCCACCGGAAGGATTTGAAGCCGATGTACCTTATATCCCTTGCATAATAGAGACAAAAGAGGGACCTTGTGTTATAGGGCGGCTCGATTATGATGCTGAACGTGCCACACCAGAACTAATCGGCAAGCAGGTGAAACTGAGTGGTGCATATACCTATGAAGGCGATAAGTACTCTGGTGGAGCGCACACATGCCCGATTTTTAAACTTGTAGGCTAATTATAATTAGTGATAGATAGATAGATAGAAAAGGATAATGTAAGTGCCATGAACAAAAAGAAAGTTTGTGTTGTAGGAATTGGTATAATGGGGAGTGGAATAGTGCAGACATGTGCACAAGCGGGTTACGATGTGTCTGTCGTATACAAGACAAAAGAATCTTTTGAAAAGGGGCTTGGTACGATAAAAAAGGACCTTTCGAGACTTGTGAAGAAGGAACGTATAGAGCAAGCGGAGGTAGATAGACTTCTGGATGCGATACGTGCAAATGCGACTATGCGTTTAAAAGATGGAGCAAAGGATGCGGATGTTGTAATAGAAGCGGCATCTGAAGATTTAGAACTGAAGAAGGAGCTATTCAGGATATTTGGTCTGATATGCCCGGAGCATGCCATCCTTGGGAGTAATACCTCTACATTTCCTATTACCGCATTAGCGGCGGCAACAAAGAGACCTGAAAAGGTAATCGGGGTCCATTTCATGAATCCCGTGCCTCATATGCATGGTGTGGAGATAATAAAGTCATTGCGGACTTCAGAAGATACGCTAAATCGCACACTGGAGTTCGTCCATTCGCTGGGTAAAGAGACAGTGGTTGTGAATGATTCTCCGGGTTTCGTCACAAGCCGAATGATGTGTCTCATTCTGAACGAGGCGGTAAAGATGCGTGAAAGCGGGCTCGCGTCCGTAGAAGATATAGATAAGATACAAAAACTTTCGTTTAACTGGCCTCTTGGCCCTTTTCAACTTTTGGACTTGATCGGGATAGACATTGTGGTTGCAGTGCTCAATACAATATATAACGAGACGGGCTTTGAGCGATTCAAACCCGCTGTTCTTATGGTGCAGATGGTAAGAGCAGGATGGACCGGTCAAAAAGCCGGTAAAGGGTTCTATGATTACAAGTAATGTATTTGTATAGCAAGGCTAAAACACTTGCAGGCTGTAATCTGGCTGGATATAGGTGATATGCCGATTTACAACTCGGATACCGAGACACTGAAATATTCTGTTATGCTCAGATTAAGAACCTATGAGGGGGGGGGGGTTTATTATATTATTTATATCCCATAAACGATGAAGAAGGGAGACTCTGGGCTTGAGGAGACGGAACGTCTTATAGTGCTTATAGCAATATTAGCCTGTGCCCTATTAGATGTTTATATCACCTTCTTCGTAGGTAAAGTAGTTGTATACACTCATTTCTTCTACATTCCTATTATTCTGGCCGGGATATG
This sequence comes from Candidatus Methanophagales archaeon, assembly GCA_003336485.1. Classification (GTDB taxonomy): domain Archaea; phylum Halobacteriota; class Syntropharchaeia; order Alkanophagales; family Methanospirareceae; genus Methanophaga. The sequence continues at coordinate 4,588 of QENH01000156.1, read as the reverse complement.
GTATTACCGGAAAGCGGCTTACGTTGCATTATTTCTCGGTGCTTTCCATGTTCTCACGACTTACATTTATGCCATTAGTCACATCTCCATGAATTTCAACATCCTAATTTTGGAGGCAATGCAAAGAGCGGCTATATTCCTTTTAGTTGCTTATGTTGTTGGATTTGTTAGCGAAAATCATGCTAAATCTCAGTTACAGGAGGAAAAAAGAAGAACCGAGGAGTTAAGAAAGAACGAGGAGAAGTATCGCTCCCTTGTGGAGTCTACTGAAGATTCTGTTTACCTTGTGGACAGGGATTGCAAGTATCTGTTCCTGAACGAGAAACATCTGTCGCGGTTGGAACTGACAGGAAAACAATTTCAGGGGCGTGCTTACAGCGACTTTCACTCCGCAGGGGATGCGAAACAGTTTAGTGAAAAGGTCAAATACGTATTCGATATCGGTACTTCTGTACAGCACGAATACAGAGAAAACGGCAAGGGCTGCTACCTTAAAACTCTAAGTCCCGTTAAAGACCCTGAAACCGGCGCCGTCACGGCTGTAACAGTAGTTTCAAAAGACATTTCCGGGTTGAAGCGCACGGAGAGGGAACTGATAGAGACGAAGGATTATTTGAATAATATCATTGAGAGTTCTGCCGATACCATCACGGTTGTGGACATGAATGGTATTGTGCGAGATTGGAATAAGAGTGCAGAGGGCATGATGGGTTATCACGCAGATGAGGTAATAGGGTCATCAAACCGGAAATTTTTCGTTGTTCCCGAAGAAGCGGACAGAATAATGGCTCTTGTGCAGAGGGAAGGAAAGATAAAAAACTATCGGGCAATCATGTTGAGGAAGGAAGGGGAGCTTGTTCTTATCAGCATGTCCGCGGCATTGTTAAGAGACAAAAATGACGTGCCTATTGGCACTATCCGTGTTAGCAGAGACATAACAAAAGAAGTGGAGTTAGAGAAGCAGATAAAAGCCGAGCGAGACAACTTGAAGTTAATATCTGAAAGCATGGCGGACGGCGTGTATTTAGTCTCCGAGGACTATAAGGTAGAGTTCATGAACAAGATCTTGCGTGACGAGTTTGGAGATCGGGTCGGCGGCATATGTTATAAAGTATTTCACGATAGGGAAAAACCCTGTCCACAGTGCAAAAGTTCCGTAGTGATGACAGGGAAGACCGTGAGGTGGGAGTGGTACGCCAGGAGGACGAATAAAACTTATGACCTCATTGAGACACCTCTTACGAATATTGATGGCAGTATATCGAAATTAACAATATTCCGAGACGTCACGGAACGAAAGAAAGCTGATGAGGTGATTCAAAAGCTCAACAAGGCACTTGAGTTAAGAGTGGTTGATTTAGAGGCTGTGACAAGGATGAAAACGGAATTCCTTTCTGTAACGTCACATGAATTAAGAACGCCTCTAACACCAATGAAAGCGCAATTGCAAATGCTACAAGAGGGATATATGGGTGAGATGAACGAGAAACAGGGAAATAGCATAGAAATCATTCAGAGAAATCTAACGCGATTGGATACACTGATTAACGACATCCTGGACATTTCAAGAATAGAAGCAGGGCGAATCAAGATCTCTCTTGGCCCAATAAGCATCAATGACGCAGTTAAGGAGGCGATAAAAATGCAAGAACCTTTCGCGGAAGAGAAAGCGATAAAAGTAAGTACGAAATTGGCTAAATTACCGAACATAATTGGCGATGCCGAAAGATTAAGACAGGTGATAGGAAATTTATTAAACAATGCAATAAAATTCTCCGATATTTCGGCTGATATGGTCGTCAAAACCGAGCGAGTGGGTGACAATGTTCTGTTTTCTGTAACAGATTACGGTATTGGGATTTCAAAGGAAGACATAGATAAATTGTTCAAGCCATTCTCACAAATTGACCCCTCTTTTAGAAGGGAACATGGCGGAACCGGCTTAGGCTTAGCTATCGCAAAGGGGCTCATACAAGCGCATAATGGTAAGATATGGGTGGAAAGCGAGCTGGCTAAGGGTTCAACATTCTTCTTCTCTATACCAATAAAGCAAGAAATTACCGAAAAAGAAGCTCCTTATTTCGGCTAAACGCTGAATTTCTCGTGAGAATCTGCGTAATCCTGAAAAATTCCAGGGACTACAACGAGAAAGAAGAAGATAAAATATTCGTAATGAATGATTTGGTTTCCGTTGAGTAAGCCAATGCGAACGGAGCGGAAAGCCTCTGGTACTAATTAATGTTCCCCTCTATGCCCCTGTAGCATGTTTTTAATCGGTATTAGCGCTATTTATGGATTTTTATACTGTTATTAATGATAGAAATAGTGAATAGTAAAAAACAGAAGGGCGATTCTAGAGGTAGAAGCTATATAAGGTCAAAAAACATGGACATCTCAAGACGCAAGCGGGCGGAAGAGACATTGCAGGAGCGCGAGCAACAAATGAGTGCTGTTCTTGACAATGCCACGATACACATTTGGGCTTTTGATGGGGAACGATATCCTTACCTCAGCAAAGAATGGTATCGGTATACGGGACAAGACCCCGCGTTACCCCGGACTATTGAGAGATGAACTGAAGTGGTTCACTCTGATGACGTGGATGAAGCTGTCAAAACAGGGTATAAAGCGTGGAATAGTAAAGGTGTGTATGACGGCCATTTCCGATTGAAGAACGATGAAGGCGGATACAGGATATTTCACAGTCACGCAGTTCCGGTATATGATGAAAACGGCAATTTTCAACATTATCAAGGCTACAACATCGACGTTACCGAGCGTAAACAAGCAGAGGTGGCGTTACGGGAGAGCGAGAAACGCTTTAAAGATATCTCTCTTTCTATGGCAGACGGGTTTTGGGAAGTTGACGATAAAGGCGTGTACACATACTGTTCAGAGAAAGTCCAAGAAGTACTTGGCTATTCAGTGAACGAAATTATTGGAAAAACGCCTTTTGATCTTATGCTTCAGGAAGAGGCGGAAAAGATAGCACAAATTTTCAAAGAGCTTTTAGAAAAAAAGAAACCAATTAAAGATTTAGAGATCACCAAAGCAGTTGATTGCAGAGATTGAGTTAAATGTACTCTCAGGGCAGTGTTTAAAAAGGAGAATCGATGACATTGCGGTTGTAAGGAGAGAGGTCCTGGCATGGCAGAAATTCAGAAACAACAAAAGTGCGAAAGTTAATTGGCAATTCACAGCCGAGGATGCACGGATAAAGTTATCTCGACTTTATCAGACACTTGAAGGTTGACACGACACTAGATGGGAAATGAAATTGGAATATGAAAAAAGAAAAAACGTTTTCTTCTATACCGACAGAAGCTACAGTTCTTCCTGTATACCATAGGATGCTGGAAGAGAAGAAGGGTGTGGGAAAAGGCTTCTACGCTCTTTATATCCTGCCTCTACGCGCTTTAAATCGTGATATGTCCTCAAGGTTAGGGTGAATAGCAGAACTCGCAAGCAATTTCCAAAGAATATGCTTATCGGCTACGCAAGGGAACCCTGAAGTAATCTCGCATATAAGTACTATTCGGGCAGTAATGAAAGAGCACAAATCGAGTTTGATATTAGTAAACACGCGAAGAGCGGCTATATACGAGTACAAAGCGGTTTTAGGATTGAGGAAGCAAGTTCAGGGGATTCATTTTGTACTTGCCCTCTGTTATACAGATACTATAGGTTCTAGCTCCTTTAATTTCGACCTTAACTCTTTCCCACGCTCAGTGAGCCCATAGATTGTTCCTTTGGTAGGGTCATCAATTTCTTCTATAAAGCCACCTTCTATCAGGAAGCCGAAATGTCGCTGAAAGTTTCTCCAATCCAAATACGCCATTTTCATAATACGGGTCTTTTTTGCCCTATTTTCCGCTGTCGCGATCACATCTAAAATATCCCGAATGATCTCCCATCTACTCCTCGAACTTGCACCTTTTTTCATTTTTTTCGTATCATCTCCTATTTTTTGGGGCATGTCTAACGAGCCCATCCGCAGCGCCATCCATTCGGCCATCATCGCCTTCACGGATACGAACCATGAGCCAGTCGCCGTTCCCAGCACCCTACTGTTTCTTTATGAGGTGACCATACATTGTAACCGTATAAAAGCTTTTCGGTCTCCCGCGATTTGTTATCCTATTGGGTAACTCTTGCGGCCTCTAAAAATGCCTGTGTAATCTTGTGGTTAGCGGAATTTGCTTCCGCTCTTATCTTTCCACCGCCTCCGCCCACAGTTATTTAAAAAGTAAGTTATTAGATTATATTAATGACGTTTAAGATACTACAAGTCGCTCTCGATCTGCTCGAGTTGAAAAGGGCGTTAGAAATAGGTAAAGAGAGTCTAGAAGGTGGTGCAAACTGGTTAGAGGTTGGCACGCCATTGATAAAAAGTGAAGGGATGAATGCAATAAGAACGTTTAGGGTCGCTTTCCCGGATGTGACGCTAGTTGCAGATATGAAGACGATGGACACGGGTGCGATAGAAGTAGAGATGGCAGCAAAGTCAGGTGCTTCAGTGGTCTCTATATTGGCAGTTGCTGATGACGCTGTAATAGAGGAGGCGATAAAATCCGCGCGTAAATACGGT
>QENH01000157.1 GCA_003336485.1 Candidatus Methanophagales archaeon | reverse complement strand
GAATCCATGAATATCGAGCTGATTTTGGAGAAAGGGCACGAGCTGGGATTGCATGGATATGACCATTACACCTGGCTGAACAATCTTGATTCGTTTACGGAAGGTCAGATCAGAGATTTTATCTCGCATGGATGCGAAAGAATCGAAAAGGCATTTGGATTTTATCCTAAAGCTTTTGCAGCTCCGGGGTTCAAAACAAACCCCAATTTTATAGCGGTTTTGGATGATTTTCGATTTAAGTATTCAAGTGATTATATAGGCGAAAAGGCATTTTATCCGGAGCTCTATGGCAAGCGAATGAAGACCCTACAAGTGCCTGTTAGTATGAGATCATTTGGAGAACAGGAGGATAAAGGACTTGGGGATGACCAAATATTTAAGGTAACAGCCGATGCCGTTAGCCGATTGGAGTTCTTAGTCCTGTATTTGCATCCTTCTTATGAGCCAATCATCAAACAAAAGCTCTTTGAGCGCGTTTTGACATATTTAGCTGATCATTCAAAAGTAGTAACGATGAGTCAAATAGCAGCGCAGATTAGGGGGTGGGATTAGTTTGAGAATCCTGCATATCTATGAACTTGGTCCAATGGACGATAGCGCTATTGGAGGAATAGAAGTAGCACTCTTGGAGTTATGCAAGGAACTTGTAAGTATTGGGCATGATGTAACTATTCTGGCTGGAGCACGCGACACGGTTGACGAGCGCTTCATTGATGGCGTCCAAATAATTCCGGTGGATTTTATTAACACAATGAGGCAAACCTGGAGCTCCTCTGTGTTATGCTTCCCAAGGCAGCTTCTGTTTCCTATTGCTGCACTCAAACGCGAGCTTAAGCGATACGATGTCTATCATGGACATATATATCTGAGTGGGCTTATAGCCAACTATCTTGCAAGAAAGAACAGGGCCATCGCAGTGAATACTATTCATGGCTCCTATTATCCTGTTTGGGACATGATAACAAACCCATTTAGGGCGAAATTTTATAAAACTGCAGAACGATTCTTAGCACCAGCACTTGCCAGGCAATCGCATTTACAGATACATACCGGTGGATATTTCGCTAAGCAGGTCTTAGCGTGGGGTGCTCCGGAAGATAAGGTGAAGGTTATCCATAACGGCGTCAATCTTGAGCAGTTCCATCCAGGCGTTGAGCCCCTTGCGCATGATCACTCCATTCCCATCTTGCTAACTGTGAGAAGACTGGTCAAGAAGAACGGGCTCGAATATTTGATTAGAGCAATGAAATATGTACTGATGGAAGAGCAATGTCAGTTGATGGTGATTGGCGATGGTATGGAGCGGCGACGATTAGAACTGCTCTCTGCGCATCTCGGTATCTCAGCCCATGTGGAATTCACAGGTTCCGTACCGCACAACATCCTACCCCGTTATCTTTCACTTGCTGACATCGCTGTGCTTCCCAGCCTAATAGAGGCTTCGAGTCTATTTGCGTTAGAGGCAATGGCAATGGGGAAACCAATCATAGCTACGAGTGTGGGTGGGTTACCGGAAATACTGGGCGAAGGATGTTTGGTCTCGCCTATGGAAGAGCGAGAATTAGCTGATAAAATCATACAAATATTACAGAATAAAAAGGAAAGGGAGAAATTGGCTAGGCAAGGTCAAGCTATTGCAGAAGAACACACGTGGGAAATTGTTGCAAGGCAGACTGCAGCCGAATATGAGCGAATTGTGAATGTAAAAAAGGAGGTGCGCGAATGAAATGAGCTATCAAATCACGCCAAAAGGAAAGAAATTGGTGCTGTCGCTAATCATATGCATCATAACTTCGCGAATTTTCTTCTATGACTTTTGGGCTAATATAGGTACTCTGCTCTCTCTTAGCTACCTTCAGCAACATGGTGTATATCCCTGGTTTGTGCTATTTCTGTGTTTTGTATGGCTATGGCAGAAAAGAGCAAAAATATCGGAGAAGATGTCCATCGAAAAGATTTATGCTCGCCCGCCTTTTATTATCCTCGGCTTAACCTTGTTTGGGTTAGCGCTTTTGCTGCCGAGTGCGAGCAAGTGCATTGTTTTTCAATTGTTATTGGCTTGTGCCGGTATCTTCACCATACTCTTTGGGGTTGCGGTCTACATACCGATCCTTCTTCTGGGTGTGTATGGTTTTACACTCATGTTTCCGATAGTAATCACAAAGTTTGCTGAGGTACAATACTCAGTGGCAACTGTATGGGCAGTGGTATCAATATTGAAAGGTTTTGGCTATCAAATTCTGAGCCAGGGGCAAGTGATACAATTTTCCGGGCTTTCCGGTGATATAGCAATTTTTATCGATTCAGAATGTTCCGGTAGTGCCTCAATGGCTGTTTTCATTGCTATATTCGCACTGATGATGATAGACGTCAAACTGCCAGCGAAAAAGGCTATCCCTATATTCATTTTTGGCGTGATTGGTACCACGCTGCAGAACGTCCTTAGATTGATAATACTTATCGTATCTGGCTATTACTATGGTAAGGATGCACTTTGGACTGCGCACTCTTATGCGGGCTACATTATATTCCCGATCTGGTTCGCTTTATTCGCTTTTGTTTATCTGCGGCAGGTGGAACAATGAAGATCAATTGGTTAAAGGTATTGTGTCCAATTTGACATTGCCAAATTAATTTTATAGTAATATCCCCTCCGCGAATTCTCACACTGTCTCCGTAGAGCGTAACCAATGCCCCATTCCTCATCCTCCTCATTCTATCAAATATCTTTACCTATTAAAAATAAAGTATTTGTTAAGTAACAAGAAGAGAAGAAACAATAATGATGAAAAGGGCGAGCTTACGGATAAGAGGAAATGTGCAGATGGCAGGATTTCGGACATTTATTAAGAATGTTGCTGATTCGCTTAATGTGAATGGGTTTGCGGAGAATGAGAAAGATGGAAGCGTTAAGGTGGTTTGTGAGGGAGAAGAGGAAGCGATAAAAAGGTTAATCAATTCTATAAGAGAAAATTCGCCGTCATTTGTGCGCACAGAAGAAGTAAAAGCGGCATACGAGGAATATAAAGGAGAATTCAGTAGTTTTGAGAGGCATGGAATAGATGTTCCGGGAGAAGGAGAGAGTGAGATGGTGGCTTTGATGCGGAGTTTCGATAAGAAAGGCGAGGTGATGATTGGCATTTTGGGCTCGATGAATGAAACTTTGAAAGGCGTGAAAGGGGATACGAGCAAGATGCTTGAAAAGCAGGATATGATGCTTGAAAAGCAGGATATGATGCTTGAAAAGCAGGATGAGACCATTGATGCGATAGATCGAAGTAAAGAAGAAATAGTTACGGAAATAAGCTCTTTAAGAGAGGACTTAAAGTCGTATATGGAAGAAAAGTTTACAAGGATTGAGCATGAGGTAGAAGCGATAAAGGCTAAAATCGGGATGGTTTAGGTTGCTTATTAGAGGTTTTTAAAATGCAGGTAATCGAGCCATTCATGGCAAAGAATGTTGTGTACTTTGCATCTCCCTCTGAGCGCTAACTGAATTGCCGCAGACCTCTGCGCTGATTATTGCTTTGCACCCAAAGAATATGTTAGGTTATCTATAGGTTCTGACTCACCTTCTTTGTAGATCAAGACAGTAATATTACCTCTTATCCTTTCGCTATCTTCAAATCGTCCCAGATATTTCAAATATGAATGATTTTTCACCATCCTTGTAAGATTGCTTATTTCTTTGTCGTTTAACAAAATTGAGACAGTATAATTTTTAGCCTCGCTTTCCGGGTTATAATGCTGTAACTTAAAAGAGATGGCTTTTCCGAGTTCTACGAATTCATGCTCTGAAGACCGTGATATAGAATCCTCAGGAGTTGTGGGTTTAAAAATGAAGTACGTGGGTAATACAAATAACAATATTAATATGAGTAAAGAAAAAAGATAAAAAGCTCTGATTTTGTTCATACTCATTTCTCAATATGCTTTCTTCGCATTATAAAAAACATCAGCATACTGGTACCGAAAACTGCTGTTACGCCAGCGGGAAATTCTGGGACTTCTTGGCATTCACCATCTACACATTCTTCACCTTCTAGACAGTCATATGTGTCAATCACTTCCCAATAAGGAGAACCATCTACACAAGTACAATGATACAATCCAACTGTGGAGCTATCAACACAGTCCCAGTAATCCTCATCACATGCATTGCCACAAGAGCCGCAGTTATTTGGGTCTGTGTTTAGGTTGACTTCACAGCCGTTAGACCAATCACCATCGCAGTTTCCATATCCGCTATTACATTGACAAGTACCACTGGAACAATATGCATTAGCTCCACATGCATTATCACAAGAGCCGCAGTTGTTTGGGTCCGTGTTCAAGTTGACTTCGCAACCATTTGACCAATCCCCGTCACAGTTTCCATAGCCTTCATCACATTGACAAGCGCCACCTGAACAGTGGGCATTAGCTCCGCATGCATTACCACAAGAGCCGCAGTTGTTTGGGTCAGTGTTCAAGTCGTGGCAATCTCCATCAGGGCAACACACCTGTCCCATATAAAAACTCCCACCAATTTCTTTACACCCAGGCACATACAAATATCCACCTATACAGCCAGATGGAATTTTGCAGCATCCTTCTGCCCATTCTTCACATTCACCATCTTTACAAGTTACACCAGGGTCGCATGCATTACCACAAGAGCCGCAGTTGTTTGGGTCTGTGTTTAGGTTGGCTTCACAGCCGTTAGACCAATCACCATCGCAGTTTCCATATCCGCTATTACATTGACAAGTACCACTGGAACAATATGCATTAGCTCCACATGCATTACCACATGAACCGCAGTTGTTTGGGTCTGTGGCCAAGTCAACACATTTAGCGGAGCAAACATAAGGTTTCTCATTAGGGCAATCGGGGCAGGTATCAACATCAACGTTGAAAGTATCATATCCATAGTTGCCTTCTGCGTCATATGCGCGAATTTGCGCACCATGGCAGTAAGAATTTTTGCACCAGTTGGGGTCGTAAGGGCAACCATGCAGGTGGTTAAGGTACGTTCCATCTGCAGGAATAGGGGCTTTGGTACACCACCCATCAAGCCCGAGGTCATTACAGAATTTTATAGGCGAGGTGGGGACTAACGGGTAATCCACTCCGCAGAAAAGTCCGCTGAATTGGTGTGTTGCTGGATCATAGTCTATCTCATACTCAATCTCATCATCGGGACCAAGGCCGTAGTAGTGCATCGTGACTCTGACTACACCTACATCATCAGTTGCCGTGCCAGTAAATCCAGGCACATAACAGTGATACATATTCGGATTAGTATTCATACAGGACCTGACATTTGTATTACTTGTTATTGTGACGGTGGGAGGAGTGGTATCGTCAGCGGATGCCACGCTTGTGAACATCAGTGGCATCGTTAACAACACAATCAGGCTAACCAACACTAATACAAATACCTTTCTCATGTTATCTCTCCTGTTCTGTTTTTACGGTTCATCTTATCCTCACCCACCAACAATCACCATCACTTTCGTAAACACCATAGCGATAAATATAACGAATAATATAGTAGCGAGCTTGCTATACCTATCTCTGAGCCGTCCAAAGATATTCCCTTTACCAATCAAAGGCTCAGTGAGTTCCAGAAAGAGAAGCAAACAGATGAGAACAATAGAGACCAGAAGGCCGACATTAAATTTGTCAGACTGGAAAGAATCATCATAGTAGCCTGTCGTAGTCATAGTACTCATAACAGAAGTGGAAAAAGAAGCAAAAGAGACAAACGAGGTCATTGTCTGCGGTGGATATGGCGGTGTAGCTACTGCCTTCCGGTACGTTTGGGTAGGAGAGGCAGCCGAGACCATGAAGTTCGCCTGTTCACCTAACTTCAACGGATTCCGATACGTGTACTTGAACTTCTTCGATGACAGAGGCGGTAGTTCGCTGACACCATTGAGAACGCTTTCGCCATTGGCATAAAGCTCGTATTCGTATTCGGTATCCACTATCTGCGGATTGGTTAATGTGAATGAGACAATAAGCGGCTCGCCTTCTCTCGCCACTTCCGGGAATAGCTTCATGGAGATAGGGTCAGAAAGTTGCTGATGACTGATGATCAAAACGCTGAACAGTAGTATGGCAACCCAGATTATCATAATCTTCAGAACTTGGTGCCGCTTTCGCTTTACTTCACTTTCCATAAAGCGCCTCCCTTCTAACCGCCGCGCGGTTTTTACTATGTATTATAAATGTTTTATTGTTTGGAAGAGTATAAAAACCATATGCAGTAACATTAGGTAGTATTAGCACAGGTTAAAAGTAGGGGATAGCGGCATAGACGGAAACATTAATTGCTGCAACAAGGTGGTCACATCCCTCACTGCATATTCGCCCATACCTTTTGCATCGCTTTCTCCGCAAATTCATTTTATCGATCAACAATGTCAAACTTAAATTTAGAAAGTCCACGTAAATCAGTGTCTTTAATAGAAGGTAGTTATTCTTTATATACAATGAAAAAAAGTGAATGAGGGAATACAATGGCAATATTAAGCGCGGTAGAAAAAGATGGAACGATAACAATACCAAGATTCATTCGTGAAAAGGCGCATTTGGAAAGGGGTGAGCGGATTGAGATAGATATGGATGAAGCTGGACATGTCGTCATCAAAAAAGTGGATGATGTGAAAACAGTAAGAGGCGCTTGGAAAGATAAAGAGGAGATTGTAGAAGCGATTGACAGCTTAAAGAGATATTGGAATGTCTGGAAGCTATGAAAATCTGTTTAGATACTGACATGGCGGTCGATTATCTCCGGGACAACCACCCCATGAGCGATGTAGTTCAACACTGGTTTGATACCGCAAACGTGTATCTGACGTGCATCTCTTCTTTTGAATTATATCATGGCGCATTTTATTCGAGATGTGTTGAAGATAGTATTGAAGAGGTGGAGATTTTTATTAACAATTTAGAGGGGATACTTCTATTCACAAAAAACTCATCGAGAATAGCTGGAAAAATTATGTCAAAATTGAGACGTGAGCAAAAGTCGATAGAGATTCGTGATTTGTTCATCGGTGCAATCTGCATCGAAAACGATGTGCCGTTAATAACAAGGAATATCTCGCATTTTGAAAGGCTGAAAAACTTGAAAATTGTTGAAGGAACTAATTTGTAATTTTTGAAAAGACAATGCCAGAAGCGATCAATCGAATTGCCGCAGACTTCTGCGCTGATTATTGCTTTGCACCCAACGAATATGTCAGTTTATCAATAGGCTCTGACTCGCCTTCTTCGTAGATCAAGACAGTGAAATTACCTCTTATCCTTTCGCTATCTTCAAATCGTCCCAGATATTTCAAATATGAATGATTTTCCACTGTCCGTGTAAGATTGCTTATTTCTTTGTCGTTTAACAATATGGTGGCAGTATAATTTTTATCCTCGCTTTCATCGTTATAATGGGTGAACGAAAAAGAGAGGATTTTTTCGAGCCAGTGGGAAATTCCGGGACTTCTTCGCATACACCATCTTTACATTCTGTACCTTCAAAATTTTTAAGGTGCTGCTAAAAGCGAGAAGATGAAAAATTTAACGCTTGTTAAGGTCATGTGGATTTGCGAAGTTGCCCGAAGGGTAATTTGGGCGGAATTGCGGAGACCAAGAATCGCAAACGCGCTGTTATTACTCCTTTGTTCAATAATCTATACTTTTATAATGGTCATAAAACAAATCTGCCATAGAATCACTAAATCCCCAACCGATACCTTTTGAATTTATTGTGATTTTTAGACATCTGTCTTCAATTTTTTTCTCCATATTATGTTTAAAAATATAGTCTAATGCTTTAGAAAACATATTTTCGATTTTGAAATAGAAATCTTCATTAATATCGCCATATTCATTTGTGAATTCTACTCCATTTTCGACATAATAAAGCATCAGATCTGCTAAGAGTTCCGGTTTTTTTGATATTTTTTTATAATCATTTATGGCTTTTCTCAAAATTGAATAGCGTAGTTTAGGTCCACCTCGGTCTGGAAAAAACTCATCTTTAATTAGTTTTCTATACTTTTGATTTAGAGTCTGTTCATTTTCAGGGTTTATTTTTGTTTCTAATAAATCTTTATTAAAATCATTTCTTTTAAATAAGTCTACAATAAGAGTTTCCAACTCATTTTTAGATAGATGAGATAAATAATATCTTAGTTCTGCTATTTTCATATGATTTCCTCTGCCTCTCCCAGTATTTCTTCTATCTCTTCTTTTGAGTAATAAGTAATTGGTCCCGGAGGATACCGTGCCTCATAATAGAATGCGGTTAATTCCCTGCCAATATTGAAAAAGTACCACATCGGAATATTCCACTTCAGCAAGAAGAATTTTAGCAACTTCTAAGTCGTGTTTTCCTCTTTCAATTGTTTTCACTTCTTCTTTCATTTTACGTCCACCTTATGGTTTGTTTGTGTTCTTCATGTCTATCTTAAATAGTTTTAGATTTATAAAGATTAACTTTCAAAGCGACCAATTGCGTATAACGCCTTGTATTCACGAAGTCGCCGAAGGCGATTTCCCGAAGGGCAAGCGAAGCGCAGCGTGAATACTATTTTGCATTTTTCACTTTGCATTCTCCGATTTTGTAAAAGTTATTGGAGTTGAAGTTGGGAAGAGGACATTGGAAGAATTGGCAAATTACCTGAAAAGAAAGCTTTACCAAAGAAATATTATACTTTATATACAACAATAAAAAAAATTGAAGGAGGGTATACAATGGCAATATTAAGCGCGGTAGAAAAAGATGGAACGATAACAATACCAAAGTCCATTCGTGAAAAGGCGCATTTGGAAAGGGGTGAGCGAATTGAGATAGATATGGATGAAGCCGGACATGTCATTATCAAACGGGTAGATGATGTAAAAACAGTAAGAGGCGCTTGGAAAGAGAAAGAGGAGATTGTAGAAGCGATTGACAGCTTAAAGAGATATTGGAATGCATGGAAAAACAAGAAATATCTCGCATTTTGAAAGGCTGGAAAACTTGAAAATTGTTGAAGGAACTAATTTGTAATATTTGTGGGACAAGCGTGATTTTGAATTTTTAAAAAGTCGTAAGTCCATCGCTATGCAGTCGTATTTTTGAAACGTAAAGGAAAGGTTATCTGGTCAATAGGATCTAACTCCCCTTCTTTAAACATTAATATAGTAACATTAGCATTTCCTACTTTCTCAGGATAAAAATAATGAACAGATAAGTATGTACCACCAGCTATTACTGTTGTGTTTCTTTCATCAACTACCGACTCGTTAACCAAAACCAGGTAAGAGTAATTTAGTTTTTCTTCTTCATAATTCTTGATTCTGAATTGAATTGCTGTATAATTTTCAACCTCAATAATATTATAGTCCTGTGATAGCACAGTGTGATTTCCCGTACTTTCGGTAAAAGGCATATGAACGATATTTAGACCAAAAAGAATTAGCATGCAAAGCAAAAAAAGTGAAATAAGGTACACAATTTTGATTAGGTTCATAAATACTTTATCTCTTCTTTATCCGACCCCTCATTGTGAAATAAATTAAAACGGACGACATGAGTGGTAGTACTAAACCAAAAAGAAATTCCGGTACCTCTACTGTAACAGTATTAGATGTTGTGGAGCTTGCAGTCACAGTTTCATCTGAGCATGCATCGGTTCCGCTAGCCGAAGCACTTAGTTTAAGTGTGCCCCCTTTCTCCGGAAGCAGTGCATGTCCATGTAAAATCTTGAGAACTACCACCAGGTATGTTTGCAGAATTAGGAGAATGTCCTCCACATGAAGAAACTGAAGCATCGCCAGTGAGTGTGTTCACACTGAGCGATGAAGGTGCAACATTATTAGCAGTTGCACTACCTGCTGCATTACTCACAGTCATCTTCACATTAAAAGTATCACCAGAATTAACAGGTGAATCGGCTGAAAGAGATGCAGATAAATCCGCTTTTTTGTTGTTTACAACAACATTTTCTACATCAGGAGATGCAGAGCGGCCTGCATCGTCATCTGCTTTTGCAGTAATACTGTGACTGCTACCATCTGGATAACCTGTGGTATCCCAATCATATGAGAAGGGTACAGTACCGTATGCAGGGTTTGGAAGGGGAACATAGGTATATACGTCAGAGCCATCGATATTAATTTGGATGTAATCTATTCCAGAACCAGAATCCGAATCTGGCGCATCATATGCAGATCCCGAAATAGTAACTGTCCCACATACGTAATCTCCGTCAGATGGATTATCCTTTGTAATAGTTGGATTAGCCTTGTCTAGTTTATAATTTTGTGTATGCGTATCTTCAACATTCTCTACATTGTCTACTGAACGATATTGAAGTGTATGTTTTCCATCTTCCCCGATACACACCCAAGTTCCTTCTACCCATCCACTTCCGTCCAAATCAACTTCTGTGTAACCTACCCCTGATGGATGGGGGTCAGGATCAGTAGCGCTTAAGGAGATAGTTATCACAGAAACATACCATCCATTGCATCCATCAGGAGCTGCGGGATCTACGGTCTTAGTTATTATTGGAGCGGAATTATCGACATATAGCGTCTGACTATGGATTGTTTCTTCATTGCCAACATTGTCCACACTATAGTAATCGATGGTATGGGAACACTCATCAAAAAGAGTAAATGGACCTGTATATACTATCCCGCCTCCACTATTTATCCTGTAATAGATTTTATCTACTCCAGATGCACAAGTGCCAAGATCACTTGCAGATAGAGTGATCGGTGTGGAAGAAGTCACATAAGAGTCATATTTCGGTGTACCAACTATCTTAGTAGTTATTGGAGCGGAATTATCGACATATAGCGTCTGACTATGGATTGTTTCTTCATTGCCAACATTGTCCACACTATAGTAATCGATGGTATGGGAACACTCATCAAAAAGAGTAAATGGACCTGTATATACTATCCCGCCTCCACCATTTATCCTGTAATAGGTTTTATCTACTCCCGATGAACAGGGGCCAGGATCAGTTGCAGATAGAGTGATCGGTGTGGAAGAAGTCACATAAGAGTCATATTTCGGTGTACCAACTATCTTAGTAGTTACTGGAGGCGTATTATCGTAACAGAAATGGAAACTGTACAGTGCCTCGGGGTAAAGATCCCAGTTAGTGGGGTTTTGAGGATCATTGACAGCACGAATCGCAAATTTTAAGTCATCGGTTAAACCCGTCTCTCCGATGGTATCTCTCGGAATTCGCATTTCCACCGTGTTGCTGCTACCGATTGCCCGGGAGAACCCGCCATCGGTTATATCCCATTTCCAGTCGGACTGATCTGTAGCTCCGATGTCATCATAGTCATACAAACCATTGTTCTCGACCATATAGTCAGCCCCCCATGTCCAGGTGCCCTCAGGTCCCCTGTAGCCAGTGGAAGTGCTTTTGTCGGTGTCCAAGAAGACCTCATACTTGTAAGTCACCTCATTCATCGTACCTAAGACATTATATTTGATGTAGATGTAACTCCCATCGTCAGTCATGTGTATGTCAACTAGATCAAGGTCATTATTAGATGGTCCATGAACATCTCCTGTTGGCTCGATAGGATTCGGAGCAACATCATACTGGGAAACCCCAATCCAGTCCAAGAAGTTCCCATCAATGGTAATAGTAGTCGCAGCCGATACTACACCTACAAACATCGATGCCAAAATCACCACCAAGGAACTATTTACTATTTTCAATACATTCATACATCTGTTCATATTAATCATCACCCACCAACTACCACCATCACTTTCGTAAACACCATAGCGATAAATATAACGAACAATATAGTAGCCAGCTTGCTATACCTATCTCTGAGCCGTCCATAGATGTTCCCTTTTCCAATCAAAGGCTCAGTGAGTTCCAGAAAGATAAGCAAGCAGATGAGAACAATAGAGACCAGAAGGCCGACATTGAATTTGTCAGACTGGAAGGAATCATCATAGTAGCCTGTCGTAGTCATAGTACTCATAACAGAAGTGGAGAAAGAAGCAAAAGAGACAAACGAGGTCATTGTCTGCGGTGGATATGGCGGTGAAGCTAATGTCTTCCGGTACGTCTGGGTAGGAGAGGCAGCCGAAACCATGAAGTTCGCCTGTTCGCCTAAGTTCAACGGATTCCGATACGTGTACTTGAATTTCTTCGATGACAGAGGCGGTAGTTCGCTGATGCCATTGAGAACGCTTTCGCCATTGGCATAAAGCTCATATTCGTATTCGGTACCCACTATCTGCGGATTGGTTAACGTAAAGGAGACAATAAGCGGCTCGCCTTCTCTCGCTACTTCCGGGAATAGCTTCATGGAAATAGGGTCAGAACGTTGCTGATGACTGATGATCAAAACGCTGAACAGTAGTATGGCAACCCAGATTATCAGAATCTTCAGAACCTGATGCCGCTTTCGCTTTACTTCACTTTCCATAAAGCGCTTCCCTTCTAACCGCCGCGCGGTTTTTACTATGTATTATAAATGTTTTATTGTTTGGATGAGTATAAAAAACCATATGCGGCGATAACATGGGTTAAAGATATGTATAAGGGGTAGGGAGCAGATGGGATAAGATATTGTAAACGCCAATGATGAAAAATCTTGATGCTGCTAAAAGTAGCAAGTTGAAGAATCCTGTGGAATCAGTAGGCATGCTTTCGATGGTCTATCCAATTGTTATATAAAGTGGCGGTTTCATTTTATCCTATCGTAGACGCCTTCATTTCCTTTTTGATCTCGCTGGCACCTTTTTTTATATCATTTTCCTTCTCAATAACTTCCCTTTTTAACATTCTACTCATCCACTCCAAAGAAATCTGTGGGTGTTACAGTTGTGGGGGCTGGAATCCGTAATCTTGTATTTAACTCACGTATTGTTTCTTGAGTGGATTTTGCTGAACGTATACTAAAATCTTCCCCCCGCTCTGTAAGATGACGTGAAATCATTAATTTCTTATCTGCATCTTCCATAATCTGGTCAACAACATCATCAATACCTTTCAGTGCAGGTACTTGAACATCGCCCATCTGATATATCTTCCAGACATTATCTAACTTGATTAAATTACTTACCCTTTTTTACCCATTATTTTTTAATGCGTTTCCTCGAGCACATATTAGAAACTGACTCATATAAGCGTTTCCTTTCACCCAAATCATACCCAAATCATACCAAAAACATGCCTTTCTGATCATACATAGACAGATTATACAAACCGCAATATCCGCGTTCTTTTACACTTTCCTCAGTGCAGGATAACTCATGATTTTAGACTTATATACAGCAAGACAGATAGCGCTACAAATTCAAATACATCTGGTACTATTGCAAACAACCCCAGTATAGGCATACGGCGAAAGCCCCACATAGCGGGTACGAACGGATTCGAGGTGAGCGCCTGCATAATCAGGAGAACAATAAATGCAATTAGCCCCATTGCGAATTGCGATTTTATCTGCCCGTAATTCTTCGCATAGATAAAAAGCAAGCACAACAGCAGTATAAGGTTTCCAAGCGTTATCAGCGCTTTGATATTGGCAAGTACCATATTTGGTCGCACGCCTTCGAGCGGTTGCTTACCTTGCTGAAGTTGCGTGCCTTCTTGCATGCCCCGGGGAGATGGCATGCCGAAATTGCTCAGGGCTGATACAACACCAATTGCTATCACGATCATCGCCAGAATCATTAAACCAGTAACTAACTTTCTTTTCATCTTCTTTTCTTGCCCTACCCTTAAATTTATTTGTTATCTTTTTCGCTTTTAAATTTATCCCACATTTTATCTAAATGTTCTTTAAATACTTCATAATTTTCTTCCATGCACGAAGATAAGAAATACACAGTGCCGTATCTATCTCCTGTGGCTGTAATTATCTTGTTGTCTTGGAGTACCTTAAGATGGTGCCTTACCGTTTTGTAATCCAAACCAAGCAACTCAGTCAACTGATTAGCGTTAGAAGGCCTTTCATTTAACGCTCTGATTATACGAGCACGATTCACACCGCCTTTAGTACCTACAATCAGCCACCAAATTACTCGTTTCATTGACATCAACCATATTTTATGTAAGCATTGAATGGGCGTAGAAGCTAATAAATGTTCAATCTTATGTATGTATAGGTACGATTGAAGATGCAGGATGCAAGATATAGGAAGCAGGAAAATCAAACGGAGTGATAGAACAGAGTAGGCAAAAATGAAGCAAAGAGCTAAGATATTGGCGATTGGATACACAGTAAGGCATATTGTATGCTCGGGTAGTAGAGCGGGCTACGAGATGTATGCCGCAGATGCCATCGGTGATAGAGATATGAAAAGGTGTGCCAAAGAGTATATCCCGTTACATTGGGATCAGATAGATCTAAAGCTCCTTGAAGGCACGATAAAGGCAGTGGATGGTGTTATCATAGGGTCAGGCTTTGAAGGTGCGGATTTTGATTTTTTGACTGCAGAAAATAGCGGGAAGATATTAGGTAATAATCCAGCGAAAACGAAGCAAGTGGCAAATAAAGCATGGTTGGCATCTAAACTGGCTGATTTGGGCATCCCCCAGCCACTTACTTATACGGGCAAGGCAATAACAGAAGGAGAAGCGAAACAGTTGCACTATCCTGTGGTGGCCAAACCCGCTTATGGCGGTGGCGGAATCGCGAATTTCTTCTGCTATACCGAAACGGAATTGATTCGATATGCGAAACAGCTACCAGAATTCCTGTTTCAGGACTATATAAAAGGAAAACCCGCTTCTATATCCGTTATTTCGTCTAAATGCGATGTGATTGCAATAAGCGTGAATGAGCAGTTGATCGGCATGGAATCACTTTCTGCGCCCGGCGCCTTAGTCTATTGCGGTAACATCTCACCGTTTGTTACAGCATATGCCGATGTTGCATGCGAAATTGCAGAGACGCTAACGAAAGAGTTAGGCTTATTGGGCTCAAACGGCGTTGATATTGTTATTACCGATGACGGCCCGGTGGTAATAGAAGTGAACCCACGCATTCAGGGGAGTCTGGACACAGTGGAACTATCTACCGATTTGAATTTGGTGGATATAACAACAAAAGCAGTTGAAGGCGATTTCGTGTTCGATAAGGTACACGCGAAGAGATATGCAGTAAAGGCAGTTGTATTTGCGAAGCATGACGGTGCGGTAGCAGAAACTTTTGATACAGAAAAAGGTGGAATCGTTGATATACCAGAGAAAGGCAGGCTTGTAATGCAAGGCGAACCGATAGCAACAGGAATAGGCATCGGCGATAAGAGAGCAAGTGCCTTTGCAGAGGCGATGAAAAATATTGCTCGTATAAAAGCCGGTGTGATCGCCGGCACAGTCTAAAAAGCCAGTGTTTTATCAACGCAAAGATCGCCGAGTACGCATAGTTTTAAGACTGTTCCAACCATTACTTGGTTTTTCTGATGCCTCTGCGTTCTCTGCGGCAAAATGCAAGGATATAGCACATTCACTGAAAAAATCGACTCTGCGGAATCGCTTAATATCCGATGGGATAGACCTCTTACTTTGCCATCTGGCATTTGTTTAGCCCCTTTTTATATCCACACATATTTACTGAGATATCTCCACCACAAATCGAACCTTTATATCAAATAGAATTGAATATAACGACAATGTTTCCATTTATCGCATTTTTCGTACTGTGTATTGTTATATTCTCGGGTGTTACTATTGCAGAGTTTTTCAAAAAAGAAATTCATATACCTGCTCGCTACTGGCACGGTGATTTCGTTTAATCTAATCTATCCATCACCTGTTATCCTTGTAATTACAGATACACTAGATATTGATCCATTAGATACCTTGCCAGTGAGTATACCCATATCTGTACTTCTTCTGGTTATTTCTTATTATTATATGCATACAAACATTTAAATCATACCGGAAAAAATACGATCATCACTTAAATCATCGTTAGAAGCCTGGAGTCCGATTTTAATCCCGAAATCACTGATTTTTTTTGGTCTTATTGTTGATAGTCAGTTTTTATTGTTTTTTGGTAATGTCAATGTTGCTCTACTCGTTGGTGTATTAATCTCACTGATCATCGCACACAGCGATTTTTCAAATGATGTGTTTTGTTTGCTCGACAGCAGTTCTGTACCGGTCATGCTATTCCCGTTCTTGATTGCGATGCTTATTCAGACCGCACAGGGCTCAAGGGTTGTTACAGCCATCGTAACTGCAGGTATTGTGAAGGATCTTGCTTGCATGCAAACAGTGTTTATGATCTGCGCAGGAACTTTCATGTTCTCTTATGTGAGCGACCCATATTTCTGGCTGGTTAAACATAATTCAAGTATGAAAGAAAATCTAAAGTACTATACTCTACCGCTGGCGCTAACAGGCGTTGTTGTTTTAGTGTGTGCCATATTATTTCTATAATCAATTATTGACACAAATTAACACTGATTAACACAGAAGAAATCAAATCTGTGTCCTAAATTAAATTTGTGGGTAGAAGTTATACTTTATATACAATAACAGCATCTTACGGACGAAGGTTTCAAAACCCTGGGATAATCCATTCGTCGAGAGAGGTATAAGGACAATAAAGCGCCTGCAGAGGTAAGACTTGCAGCAAAAGGTGACAAACATGAAATATCCAGACAAATAGGGAAGTGAATAGCCTTTTTAGACCTGTTCTTGTTAGGTCGGGAATGGCAATATCTTAGTGGACACTACACTTAAAGCATCCCTATTTTTTGGTATTTCTTCACACCTTCCTTATAGAGGTCATTGCCATAAATATCATTTACTACTATAACCGGAAAATTTTTGACCCATAATTGGTAAATCGCTTCGGGACCTAGGTCCTCGTAAGCGATGATCCTGACTTTTTTTATCGCTCTTGCTAATAGCGCGCCTACACCGCCTGTAGCGCCAAAATAAACGCATTTGTAGCTCTTCATTGCTTCGATAACTGCCTGACTGCGGTTACCTTTACCGATCATCCCTTTTAAGCCTTTATCCATCAATGCCGGCGAATAGACATCCATCCGACCACTTGTAGTAGGACCAGCCGAGCCAATGACTTGACCGGGTTTTGCAGGTGCAGGACCGACATAGTATATTATCTGCCCTTGTAGATCAAAAGGAAGATCCTTATCTTCTTCTATAAGAACTACTAATCTCTTATGTGCTGCGTCTCGAGCAGTATAAATAACGCCATTTATGAATACGCTGTCGCCGATATGCAACTGCTCGAGATCGTATTCAGTTAACGGCGTTGTAATTGTAAACTCCATATCAAATTAAAGTTAAATCATCACCTCCTTATGTCTGGCAGCATGACAATTTATATTTATTGCTACCGGTAAACTAGCGATATGACAAGGCAGCATTTCAATGTGAACGGAAAGAGCAGTAGTACTACCGCCAAGTCCTGCGGGACCAATACCCAGGCAATTAATTTCTTTCAGCAGCTCATCTTCCAAGACTGCCAATTCAGAATCAGTGTTCTGACTTCCAACAGACCGTAATAACGCTTTTTTCGCCAGCAGAGCTACTCTTTCAAAAGTTCCGCCTATGCCCATGCCCACTACAATTGGAGGACATGGATTGGAACCCGCACTTTTTACTGTTTCGATAACGAATTTCTTCACGCCTTCTATTCCTTCCGAAGGGCTGAGCATCTTAATTGCGCTCATATTCTCGCTGCCACCGCCTTTAGGGCAAAACCTGATTTTTAGTTTATTGCCAGGGACAATATCGGTGTAAATCATAGCAGGAGTGTTATCCCCCGTATTCTTCCGTGTAAAAGGATGACAAATGGATTTTCTGAGATAACCTTCTTTATAACCTTTTCGGACTCCTTCTTCTATTGCAGCATATAAATTTAAGTTACCATCTGTTAGTTCTAGTTCCTCCCCTAGTTCCAAAAATACTATTGCTGCGCCGCAATCCTGACATATAGGGACTTTCTCTTCTGCTGCAATCCGAGCATTCTCCAATATTTGTGCCAGTACTGTGCGGCCTAAAGGCGATTTCTCCTCAGATTGTGCCTTGCTTAAAGAGTTCAGCACATCTTCGGGCAGAAAAAAATTTGTCTCTTGACAAAGCTGAGCCACTACATCTATCACCTCTGAATATTGTATTTGTCTCATTTTAGCCGTTCCTGCATCATTCAATAAGAAGGGATGAGTTTTTCCTTCATTAATAGTGAAGTTGACTTCTGCGCATTACTTATTATAGCTTCTGCTTTATGATACAACTCTTTGGAACTAATGTTCAATCTCGCGACGCCATCTTTTTGCGCTTGTAAGCCAACAGCCACTGCTTCCTCTATAAAAGCTTCTGAGTCACCCATTGTAGGTATGATATAGTCCTCATTAATACCGCGTTTCTCTGCAAACAGAGCCAGAGCATTTGCTGCTGCTATACACATATCATCCGTTATGGTTTTAGCACGTACATCTAAAGCGCCGCGGAAAATGCCGGGAAATCCTATTGAATTGTTTACTTGATTCGCAAAATCAGAACGTCCGGTAGCAACTATCTCAGCTCCTGCTTCTTTTGCTTCCTGAGGCCAAATCTCCGGTACGGGATTCGCGCAAGCGAAAACGATCGCTGCATCGTTCATGTTTTTTACCCAATCTGGTTTAATAACTCCTGGGCCTGGCTTAGAAAGTGCAAGGCAGACGTCAACATCTTTTAACGCTATATCCATTCCTCCTGTTATACCTTCCGGATTAGTAACCTGGCACAACCGCCATTTATCGCGATATTCATCTTTTTGATCTTCTATGTCCTTTCGTCCGGGATGAAGAATCCCTCTACTATCGGCAACGATACAATTACGTGGTTTAACGCCAGCGGAGAACAGTACACGAGAGATAGCAACATTTGCTGCTCCGGCACCGATAAAAGCAATTCTTGCATCTTCCAGCTTTTTGCCTACTACTTTTAGCGCGTTTAATACGCCTGTCAAAGTAACTGCTGCTGTTCCCTGCTGATCGTCATGCCAAACGGGAATGTCCATCTCTTCTCTTAATGTATCGAGAATTTGAAAACATTTGGGATTTGCGATGTCTTCCAGATTGATACCGCCAAAAGAAGGTTGGAGCCACTTAACCGCCTGAATAATTTCTTCTGGTTTTTTCGTGTCAAGACAAATAGGTATCGCATCTACACCACCCAAATATTTGAACAAAAGTGCTTTACCTTCCATCACCGGTAATCCCGCTTCCGGACCTATGTCACCCAAGCCTAAAACGCGGGTGCCGTCTGAGATGACCGCCACGGAATTCCATTTATTTGTCAGCTCATACGCTTTCCCTTTTTCTTTCTCTATTAATTTGCAGGGTCCCGCAACACCAGGGGTATAGTAAACGGCGAAGTCATCTAAGCTGCGAATAGCACATTTAGACATTATCTGTATTTTACCGGCATAAGACGAATGCTGTCTTACTGCTTCACTTTGCAGTTTTTCCGTCTTTTTTACGCCTTCCTCTTCTATTAATTCTGAATTAATCTTCTTTACTTCATTTTCCATCGTTTATACTTTTCCTGTAGCAGATATACTTATGATCTCACACATTATAAATCTTGGGTCTATAATTAGTGAACTACGAAATTATACCTGGTGCGTTTTTGCTTATAATAGACAGCGCATTATCTGGCCAAGCAGCAGTCGGTGGATTTGCGGGGGCTACGGTGGCATATGCTGTACGGTCTGGAATTGCAAGAGGCATGTTTTCAAATGAAGCCAGTTTGGGCAGTGCTCCGATAGCTCATGCTACTGCCAAGAGAACACACAGTGCCAGACAGGGATTGATTGCCTTGTTGGATCCATTCATTGATTGATACTATTGTGGTCTGTTCTCGGACCGGCCTTGTGATTGTATTATTCCGTGTTCCTGATGGCTATCGTCATAGCTACCAGTGTGGTGGACTTTCCAAAGGCTGCTACATACCTCGTGGAGATCTGGCTGTTCTCTGATATTACTAATGCTTTGATGGCAATTCCCAAATATATTGCTCAACGCACAATACCAATAACTCTTGAGGACCTAGCGATATTGAATCAGCGGCTAATAGAAAAGATAACGTACATCAAAAGAACAAATCATATTATCACAAAAAATAAAAGAAGATGAAAGAGTCCTTTTAATACTTGTACAGCGTTGTAGCTGCTTGGAGTATCACAAAGGCCCCTTCTGTGTATCCGGTTCTGGCTCGTTATAATCGCTGAATTGCATTTCCATTGTGATGTCTCGGGTCATTGTGAATTCCTCATCTTTATCGGACACATCAAAGCCCTCTAGCTTCCTCACCGTTTTCAGTGTCGTTTGTGACTTCTGAGGGAATCCAGTATCCTTGGCTATCCATTGTGTTGTGGATACAGCAGTTATGCTCTGGTTGTCAATCCCGAGTAGATTTTGCAATCCTATGTACTTTTCGGATTGGTTTATAACGATCTCCCAGAACGTTTCGGTGTCTGGTACGATCCTCAGCACATTGCAATCAACACCGTCCACCGTCTCATCTGCTAGAAGTCCCACATCTGAGCTATTCAGCAAGCCTTGTGATTTCCAAAATCGCTCATAGCTCTCAGGATATCCCATCTCACCTAATAGGACTGGCAGCTTGGGGTTCCAGGGATACACCGTGTACAAACTGTCATTGATGCGGAGATACTCCACTGTCTCAGTTTCCGTTGGTACCAGCTCCACCATTCGCCCAGTCGTGTTCCTGGTG
This sequence comes from Candidatus Methanophagales archaeon, assembly GCA_003336485.1. Classification (GTDB taxonomy): domain Archaea; phylum Halobacteriota; class Syntropharchaeia; order Alkanophagales; family Methanospirareceae; genus Methanophaga. The sequence goes on along the minus strand of QENH01000157.1, from coordinate 4,718 downwards.
ATACTCGAGTTCATACTTGTCGTACCTGAACTAATATCTCGCACTGTTTCGTTTGTGATATTTGCTATGTGACTGCCATTGAATGTCGTTATCACGTCTATCTCACCTGTTACATTGCCCTTCATCTCAATCGATGTATTCATGTCTAACGTCTGATTACACTTGTAGGTATCTATTGTTGCATTAGCAAAAACCGCATCTTCGTCCTCCGGACTCAATTGCTCTGCCACAGCATAACTCGAAAGCATCATGACTGCTGCGATTGCAACTACGGCTACTAGCCTAACACTCATTCTTATTTTCATTTTTTTCACCTCCTTTTATTATATTAAAGAAAAAACTACACCCTGTCATAACTATTAAAATTCCAGGTATAAAAGCTTTTCGTATTTGAACAACCTAAAGCGGCCCTTTGGGTACTTGCTAAAACACACTATCCCCACCACATGATGAACCACCAACTCTGAGATATTTAGTACTCGTGTAGGTATTCCATCTCCTATTAACCCTAAAATCATGTATGAGCGCGTGGCTTTTTGTGATTTGTGATAGAACTAAAGAAAAAGGATGTCTAAGGGTGGCTTCGTGAAAAAACCTTTCCTTGCTGCCATTTGGTAAAGCTCTTCATGGGCTTTCACTACCGATTCTGGCATTTCATATGTGTAATCATTCACATACATCAATGCGAATTTCTTCACTAGCTCTTTATCCGCACCACGTGAATATTTCATTGCATACTGCAACGCTTCTTCCACATGCTCATGTGCATACTGCACGCTTTCTCGCATAGCCACGAGGAATTCTCGCTGTTTCTCTTCGGGCATATCCCGCTTTATTGCATTAATACCAAGCGGCAAAGGCAGCTTTGTCCGTTCATACCACCAATGCCACAAATCAATGACTTTTATGAGGCCGTGCTGCGGATACGTTATCTGACCTTCATGGATTAGCAGGCCCGCATCAACTTCTCCGCTCTGCACTGCGGGTATCACCTCATCAAATCTCATTTCGACCGGCTGGAAGTGATCAAGAGCCAGCTTCAGTAGCAGGTTCGCTGTCGTGTATCGCCCAGGCACTGCAATCTTCTTGCCTTCTACGGTCATATCTTCTCTGTTTCCTACCACTACAGGACCATATCCATCGCCTACGCTTGCACCTGTGGATAAGATACGATATTTGTCATGAAGGAAAGCATAAGAATGTGCTGATAGCGCTGTGACATCTATCTCGTTATTGAACGCTCTTTTGTTTAGCGTTTCTATGTCCTCTACTACCTGTTCTATCTCAAAATTGACGCGGACTTTGCCGCTTAACAGTCCGTAGAACATGAATGCGTCATCGGCATCTGGTGTATGTGCTATGATCATGGCTCATTAGTACCTTGGAGCGGGAGGTATAAAAAGGTTCTATTTTAATGTCTATGTGTTTGGATATTAAATATTAAAGTTATATAAAATTGCACCCTATAATTGTATAGCAATTAGAATAACAACTGACAAGAGGTAAGAACTATGAGAGATAAAGACCTCATCGAGCAAATGATGCAAAAACTTATTGCAATGACCGCGGGATTTTGTGATGCCTATGTGGATGAAGATTACAAGCAGTTATGCGAGAAACAAATACGAAAAATGTCACGCAAGTGAAAATGTATTGCGGCAGGTGTCAGGTTATAGGTTTCAGGAGCTTGACTCGAGATACTGACACCTGACAACTCTCAACTCACAACTCACACTTCATACCTTTATCATGGCTAAGTGAATACTAAATATCTATGGGATATGGTCTGTATGCCAGAAGAAACAGAACAGGAAACACGAAAGAGGCGCATTGAACATACACTTGAAGCCATCGGCTGGAAACTTATAAAATACCATGAATCAAAACATTTGAGCTCCTATCTATTTCATGCTATTGAGGAATATCCTACTTCAAACGGTCCTGTTGACTACGCCCTTGTAGATCAGGGACAGATAATTGCCCTTGTCGAAGCAAAGAAATTAGGTACAGGGCCTCAAAATGTTCTTGTTCAAGCACAAAGATATGCACAAGGGGTCAAAGATTCCACATTTGATTTCGATGGTTTTCGAGTACATTTTATTTATTCTACAAATGGCGTGGTATTTTGGTTTCAGGATTTAAGAAGATCTGACAGCCGCTCCAGAAAAGTATCGGGATTCCATACACCAGGAGCCTTGAGAGAGATGTTGGGAAAGGACGTTGAAGCATGTTGCAACTGGTTCAAGGATAATCCAAATCGGCATCCACGTTTACGCCCTTATCAAATAGACGCAAATGATGCGGTTGAGGATGCCATATGCGCGGGTAAGCGTCAAATGATGCTGGCAATGGGTACGGGCATGGGTAAGACCTACGTCATCGTTTCACAGATTTATAGGCTTTTGAAGTCGAGTTTCGCAAAACGGATATTGTTTTTGGTTGATAGAAGAGCTCTTGCGGCACAGGCAGTGAACGCTTTTGCTACTTTTGAGGTGGAATACGGATTAAAAATCGAACAGACATTTGAGGTATATTCTCAGCGATTTCAAAAGGGTGATTTTGAAGAAGGGGACGCATTTAACCCGCAAGTTTCACCTAATAGTTATTTGACTGATCCCCAACCAGGTCATGCGTTCGTATACGTATGCACGATCCAGAGGATGCGCGTGAACGTATCGGCTGGCAGAATTCTTTTGAAGCCACAGATCAAGACACGGATGATGAAAGCGATGCCACTCAAGTTGACATACCAATTCATGCATTCGATCTGATAATTGCAGATGAATGTCATCGTGGCTATTCGGCACAGGAAATAAGTAAATGGCGAGAAGTTCTCGAATATTTTGATGCTATACGGATAGGTCTCACGGCTACACCAGCAATGCATACTACCGCTTATTTTAAGGACATCGTTTTCCGGTACGACTATGAACGGGCAGTGAGAGAAGGCTATTTAGTTGATTGGGATGCCGTACGTATCAAATCAGACGTAAGAATAAACGGGATATTTCTGAACGAAGGGGAAACGGTTGGTTCAATTGACACAGATACAGGACAGGAGTCATTGGATACGTTAGAAGATGAACGAGTATTTGATACTTCTGAAATCGAACAAAAAGTTACGTCACCGGACAGCAACAGGAAGATAGTGGAAGAGATTGCGAAATACGCGATGAGCACGCGCGAATTTATGGACATTTTCCAAAGACCTTGATCTTCGGTGCTAATGATTTGCAGCACACGTCTCATTGTGATACGCTCGTGGACATTTGCAGAGATGCTTTTTGCAGGGGAGATGCGTTCGACCAGAAGATTACTGGCAGTCCAAACGTTGATAGACCGTTACAGCGAATTAGAGAGTTTCGCAACCGGCCAAATCCCGGTATTGTGGTCACGCGGGATATGTTGACCACCGGCGTGGACATACCTGCGCTTGAATTCCTGGTTTTTCTTCGCCCGGTGAAGTCACGAATTTTGTGGGAGCAGATGTTGGGCAGGGGCACAAGATTATGCGATGAAATAAACAAAACACATTTTACCGTCTTCGATTGTTTCAATGGCGGGCTTTTTGAGTATTTCAAAAGTGTTACTGCTTTTGAGTCGGAACCGCTTACAAAAGCTACAAGAACCTATACGGAACTCATAGATGATATTTACCAAAATCGGGATAGGAGTATAACGTAAAAAGTCTTGTGAAACGACTGCAGCGAATCGAAAAGGAACTTGGTGGCGAAGCACGTGAAAAATTCGCGATCTTTATCCCGGATGGCGACATGAAAAGCTTTGCACGTGAATTACCACAACGAATTGAGACTGATTTTGTGAATGTTATGAGTCTTATTAGAGATCCTGAGTTCCAGGACTTACTTGTTAACTATCCGAGACCAAAACGAGGCTTTATTGTGTCATACGAAACAGAGGACGAAGTATCTTCAGAATGGTTGTTGCGGCAACCTGATGGTACACTCTGGAAGCCCGAGTATTATTTAGTTGCGTTCTCCAGATATGTAAAGGAGAACCCGGAGCACATAGAAGCAATTGAAATACTCCTCGATAGACCCGCGGACTGGAACACAGAAGCGCTATCGGAATTAAGAACAAAACTGGCAAGGACACGGGAGCATTTTTCCGTGGATACTCTTAGAAAGGCACATAAATTGAGATACCACAAGGCACTTGCAGACATTATATCTATATCGAGCAGATAACGTATCTGCTATTCTTAAAGATGGCAGACGAGCGTGGAATTGCACTGCCCGGGGGCTTTGATTGGAAGACTCTAAAGGAGAGGTCGGGGACAGACCTCACCGATTTTTACGTGGACCTATTACGACGATTGGGCAAAGAGGAAGGCATATTGGGTGATATTTTCAGCGGTGCCATATCCTGGTTTACCAATCCCGTCAATCTCAAGCGGTTGATATATCTTATTGATGAGATAGAGTGGACGAGTCTAAATGTAGACGTGAAGGCAGCGGCATATGAAGGGCTATTAGAGAAAGCGGCAAGTGAAGGCAAGAAAGGTGCGGGGCAATATTTCACACCGCGTATTCTCATCCAAACCATTGTCAGGTGTATGAAACCTGACCCGAGAGCACACAAGGAGTTTACTATTTGTGATCCCGCGGCAGGTACGGGCGGATTCTTGATGTGCTCTTATGAATGGCTTATGGACGATTGTGACCTTCACACGATTCTACGATTACCGAAGGGGACGT
>QENH01000158.1 GCA_003336485.1 Candidatus Methanophagales archaeon | reverse complement strand
CTATAGAAGGTTGACTATGAGCCCTACTTGACGATTATAATTGCTCTGGGGATAGATGCACATATACAATTATATCATCTGCAAACTGTAGCGATCTCGATGGCTGTTACGCATACGAAGATGGCTGCGAAGATAGGGATTACTATTGCTCTGGTGGCGCTTGTGTGTACATTCACTCAAATAGGCATACTGACTATTACGATGACTGGGTAAATTATTGCAAAGGCGATTCCGTATGGAAACACAGGCTATTCCATAATTTCTCCTGCGATGGCGGTTCTTGCACGGATCATGTGAGCTGGGTGGATGACCAACTGGTGGAGAACTGCAGTACTCAGTGCACAGCGAACAATACAGTAAAGAAATGTTATGATGGTAATTGTACAGATGCAGGAATCTGTAACTCAAGCATCTGCGGTGCGGATGTTGCATGTGATGGCAAGAAGCTCTGGGTATCTTGTGGCGCTGGTAGGATATGCAACTCTACTTGCAACTGTGTAGCTCTTGCACCTCTGGAAATAACGGCCTATGCACCGGAATCGGCTGTTAACGATTCTCGTGGTGCAACAAGGACGTTTAATATCTCAATCAATCAAGCAGCAAATGTTAGCTGGCAGATAAACGGCTCTGTGGTTCAAACGGACAAAAGTGTAACAGCAGCGTCATACACGAATACAAGTGCGGAGATTGGCACCTGGAACGTCTCTGCGATTGTGAGCACTGCAAATGGGACCGGTATGCAGACGTGGGAGTGGACAGTAACATCACCGTGTTTCATAGCAACAGCAGCATATGGAACGCCTATGCATGAGGATATAGACGTGCTGAGAGATTTTAGAGATGAATACCTGATGTCCAATCCACCAGGACGAGCAATGGTCAAAATATATTATACTACAAGTCCGCCGATTGCTGATGTGATAAGGGCGAATGAGTGTTTAGGAACTGCGGTAAGATCGGGGTTTGTTAAACCTTTAGTGCATATTTCAAGGGTGTTTGTCTAATGTGAGTGAACATTATTCCATCTTTTTGTATTCTTTGGTATGGTAAAGCTTTCTTTTAAAAGAAAGCTTTTTTTAGTCATACTTACTTTATAATTCATTAGGAGGTCCTGGATAATTAGATGTACCCAAAAGTTAGGATGAGGCGTTTGAGAGGCTTGAATCTATTAACAGAAAGCAGGGTTTCCATAGACGATCTGATTCTCCCGTTGTTCGTTGACGAGACAATAACAGCAAAAAAGCCGATTGATTCTATGCCCGGGCAGTATAGACACCCTGTAGAAGGCGTAGTAAAAGAGGTCTCAGAAGCACGTTCGCTGGGCATAAAATCGGTGCTGCTGTTTGGAATACCCGCGAGTAAGGATGAAACAGGAAGCGAAGCATTCAATAACGAAGGTGTGGTACAACGCGCAGTTAGACGGATAAAGCAGGATATTGACGATATTGTTATTATTACCGATCTATGCCTTTGTGAGTACACAACACATGGGCATTGCGGACTTATAGAGGCGGGGCAAGTGCACAATGACACAACACTGGACGTGCTGGGCAAGATCGCGGTAAGCCAGGCGCAATCGGGTGCGGACATTGTCGCGCCTTCTGGTATGATGGACGGTATGGTAGAGGCGATAAGAACGAAACTAGACGATGCCGGCTTCTCCGATACAGCCATTATGTCATATGCGGCGAAATACAATTCCGCTTTATACGGCCCTTTCCGCGATGCGGCCGATTCCGGCTTCCAATTCGGTGACAGGAGCAGTTACCAGATGGATTTTGCTAATGCACGGGAAGCGCTCAGGGAAGTGGAACTGGACATACAAGAGGGTGCGGACATTGTGATGGTGAAACCGGCTCTTTTATATCTCGATATTATCTCTAAGGTGCGAGCAAGGTTTGATGTTCCGCTGGCGGCTTATAGCGTCAGTGGCGAGTATGCAATGCTAAAAGCGGCATCCGAGAAGGGCTATTTGAAGCACAATGACGTTATGATGGAAGGTTTAACAGCGATAAAGCGAGCAGGTGCTGATTTGATTATCACCTATTTCGCAAAGGAAGCTGCAAAGCTATTAAAGAGATGAAGAAAGAGGAAATCCTGATAGAGGCGCTGCCGTATATCCGTGAGTTCTACGGCTCGAAAGTAGTGATTAAGGTGGGCGGGCATGCATTAGTAAACGAAACCATTATGGACAGCATCACGCAAGACCTGGTGCTGCTCAGATTCGTCGGAATATCGCCCATCGTGGTGCATGGCGGTGGTCCGGAGATAACGCGGATAATGGAGCGATTGGGCAAGAAGCCCAAATTTATCGGCGGGCTTCGCATCACAGATGACGAAACAATGGAAATAGCTAGTATGGTGCTTGTAGGCAGCATTAATGAACGTATAGTATCTCTTATCGGGAAACATGGCGGTAAGGGTATTGGCTTATCCGGTAACGATGGCAAGTTGATCGTAGCGAAGAAGAAGCAGAAGCATAAGGTCGAAGGCATGGAACTGGAAGTTGACCTCGGCTGGGTGGGTGAGATAGAGTCTATAAACGCAGAGATACTAAATATAACCACTGCTAAAGATTATATCCCCGTTATATCGCCAATAGCGGTAGATGATGCGGGAAACAGCCTTAACGTAAATGCTGATTTGGTAGCCGGTGAGATGGCATGTGCAATAAAGGCAAAGAAGCTGGTGTTACTCACTGATGTGCCTGGCTTGATGCGTGATCCCGCTGACTTTTCTTCTTTGATTTCGCATGTGACGGCCGCGGAAATAGAAGAGCTTATCGCAACTAAAATTATCGGTGAGGGGATGATACCAAAAGTAGAAGCGAGTTTAAGAGCGGCTTCCGGCGGCGTTACTGCGCATATTATTAATGGTCGAGAACAACATTCCATATTGCTTGAATTGTTCACCGATAGTGGTATCGGGACGATGATCGAAGGGATAACGTAATTACTCAAAATCATACGGATTTTGAGTAATGGTATTTGTTGTAATAATAAATATGAAGAAGAGCGTAGCTTCTGGAAAAAGTTGAAAGAGAACTTCTTTGGCATCATAAGTGGGATTTACAATCTTATGCAGTTGCATCATGTCTCCTATCAGGGTATGTCAGATATAATGGAGCTCATTTATCCCCAAGGAAAGGATACCCTTTTCAACACGTTCGCCGATTCAGTCGAGAAAACGGTTATCCCGCCCATAGAAGAAAGACACTTCTGGAAGCGTTTTTGATGTTTTGGTACATCTTGCCGCTACTATTGCTCATTGCATTTTCAATGCTCGGGGTACTGCTAGGCACGATAACCGGACTTATTCCTGGCTTTCATCCTAATAATGTCGCTTCTATCCTACTCGCCATTGCGCCTATGCTACTAGCCGAGCTGCAGTTCTTTTCTGCTTTTGGCATTTCTGCGACCATACTTGTTGTTTCGGTCATACTGACAGCTTCCGTAGCGCATACCTCTTTGAGCTTTATTCCCGTTAAACTCACTTATACAAGCACCATAGTTATGGCTTCTGCCATCTTATTGATTCATCTTAGTTATGCCATGACTAGCCTTATAACGTGTCGCTTTAAAATTTGGTTTACCCAGTGAAAAATCTTTTATTGGCAATCACAAATATCTTTCTCTTAGCATCTATTCCTTCTTTTCTTCTTCCTGTGGCGGAAGCGACCAGTTCTGACTACCGCAAAGGGGACATTTGCCTCCCTCCGCCTCAAAGCAGCCCAAACAACGTATATCCGCCCTGTCAAAAGAAACAAATTTTTTTCGTGCCTTTTACGTTATGCGTCTCCTTACGTTCTTGCGGTTTACACCTATTCCGACCCGAAAGCAGAACAGGTCCTAAGTTATTGGGTCCCGTCACTATACCACTATTTAATAATGAAGAAGACGGTTAATCTACAACCCGCCTCGTAATATCCACTAACGGCTTAACAAAACCCTTCCTTACAGCAGTTCGCAGCCCTTCATTATCCCTTATCACATTCGCAAGCGGGGGACTCACATCATAGTACAAATTGACAATTGCTCTACCGGCTGGATTGGGTATCAGATATTTATCCCGGAACGCTCTCAGAACGTCTATATCTTCGTGCAGTGGCGTCCCGTAGGCTGCGGTTGCTATGAAACACGGCGATGTTACAGTCCATGTCCACGTCTGCATGTCGGTACCGTTTGCATTAGTTACAATCGCAGAAACGTTCCAGGAGCCATTAACTGCGCTCGTATTCGTGTATGATGCTGCTGTTACACTTGCATTCGGCTGAACTTCCGTGCCGTTTATCTGCCAACTAACAGCCACTGTTTGATTGATTGTGATGTTAAACGTCCTTGTTGCACCTACGTAATCGTCAACGGGCGATTCTGGAGCATGCGAAATTATTTCCGGGGGTGTCACTATATCAGAGATATAGTATGCATACTTCAAATCGAGATTAGTCCAGTCACAATAGCTAATGTGTGGATCGCCGCTTGTACCTAGCGCTAATGATTTATACAGGCAGACTTCACCATCAGAATCAACTGTCTCTAGGCTCCACTCGCTGCCTGTCCATTTCGCATATTTCAAATCGAAATTAGTACCGTCACAATAGCTAATGTGTGGATAGCCGTTTGTATCGAGCGCTATTGATGTATCCCAGCCGACATTGCCATCAGAATCAACTGTCTCTAGGCGCCACTCGCCGCCTGTCCATTTCGCATATTTCAAATCGTAATTAGTAACGTCACCATAGCTAATGTGTGGATCGTCGCTTGTATCGAGCGCTAATGATGTACACGCGCCGACATCGCCATCAGAATCAACTGTCTCCAGGCTCCACTCGCTGCCTGTCCATTTCGCATATTTCAAATCGTAATTAGTAACGTCACAATAGCTAATGTGTGGATAGCCGTTTGTATCGAGCGCTATTGATGTATCGCCGCCGACAAAGCCATCAGAATCAACTGCCTCTAGGCTCCACTCGCCGCCTGTCCATTTCACATATTTCAAATCGTAATTAGTCCGGTCATAATAGCTAATGTGTGGATAGCCGTTTGTATCGAGCGCTATTGATGTATACCAGCTGACATCGCCATCAGAATCAACTGTCTCTATGCTCCACTCGCTGCCTGTCCGTTTCGCATATTTCAAATCGGAATTAGTAACGTCACCATAGCTAATGTGTGGATCGTCGCTTGTATCGAGCGCTAATGATGTACACGCGCCGACAAAGCCATCAGAATCAACTGTCTCCAGGCTCCACTCGCTGCCTGTCCATTTCGCATATTTCAAATCGTAATTAGTAACGTCACAATAGCTAATGTGTGGATAGCCGTTTGTATCGAGCGCTAATGATGTATCGCCGCCGACAAAGCCATCAGAATCAACTGTCTCTAGGCTCCACAAGGATCGTGAGACAGAGCAAGGCGAACTAATAGTTTCCGACGGATTTGACACGGCCCTATCTTCTTCAGAATGATTTAGCTCCTCTTTACTCTGATCCGGATTTCGCTTCGCCTTTGCTGGAGGTTCCGCGGATGCAACGTTCATTGCCAGTGCAATCATGAGCATAATTGTAATAGCAACCGCAAAAAATGTAACTCTTAGCTTTTTTTCCTCTTTTTTCATTTTTTTGCTTTATCTCCCATTACTGGTGATACTTCTTGGTGGTGGATGCATAAATTGTTTTCGATATATGTCATTTTTTTATCTATTTGTGACATATACGAACATCTTAAAACTTGTTTTTTGCTGCCCATCTTCTTCCGCTGTCTCTCTTATTGCTGGCATGATAAGAACGCCATGAATGACGCGTGTAATTAATGTGAATGCGTGAGCGGTATGAAGCGTAAATCGTTAGAATCTCACTCCATAGCCAGTATTATTTGTATTTGAATACGACACCAAAGCAGGTATCGCCTTTTGGTCCAGGAATGCTTTTGTCGCCGCTGCGAGCTCTTTTGCTCTCTTCTCGCCTTTCACTATTGCATACGTTACAGGGCCAAAAGAGGACATACCATACCCCAGTGCATGGGCATCGAAGAATTGGAAAAGCTCTTTTATTATTTCATGCTGTAGCTTTAGCTCTATTCTCTTGAACCCTACCTGCTGTAACCGGGTTAGACTCTCAGCAAATGTTGCTATATCCTTCTCAAGCACGGAAGGTAGCGTCTGCATAAGCATAATCCGGCATACTTTTTCCACTTCTTCGCGCTCTATGGGGCAGCACCGCTTGAATATATCTATCTCTTCCGGTCCATGTGCGCCCCTTTTCACTTCTGGTATCGCAATGACAAAGAACCAATCTTCGGGTAGCGGATGCTGAAAGAGAACAGGCGGTGGCGGCACGTTAGATGCCGAAGAAGGCAGGAAGCCAGTTTTTAGGCCTTTCACGTTCTTCAGGCTCTTATCCTCCCGGAACACATGACCGCCATCTAAGATGAACCCGCCTTTATCGAATGCCGCCACGCCTATCCCGGAAGTGCCACCCCTACCTACCAGTTTTGCTAATTCTACTGCGTTATCGCTTCGGCCTTCCAGCACGCTTATCGCTTTTGCCACGCTTAGTGCTAATTGTGTCCTTGCGCCCAAACCCACATGTGATGGCAACTTCTTCAATATCTTTACGTGGTAATTCGCTCTTAACTCTATTCTACCCCTTATCTGTTCTAATATAGGAGCAACTTCTTCCGTCTCCACCTGATCGTTATCTACTGCAGATACTGCTACTTCCAAAGAGGGATCATTCAATGCTACTCCTATTCCTCCATCTACTCGGCCAAGCTCACCGTTCAGATCTATAAGTGCGAAATGGAGTCTGCTTGGCGCAGTTACATTGACGCTCATTTTCTGGTTTCCGTGTTTATTTTATGAAGTATAACTTCTACCAATAAATTTGATTTATGCCGCAGATTTACACGGATTCACGCAGATTTTATTCTTTAACCGACCAGTGACGTATATCTTCATTTATACCGCCCTAAACATCTTACGCAGTGCATTTACATCTGCATCCACCTCTATCGGTGCTTCACATATGCGTATCGCACGTTCCGGGTCCTTCAATAGATGACCGGTGGTAATACAAACAACTCGCTCATCTTTCGCTATCTCGCCCAATTCGACTAATTTCCTCAGGCCTGCGATTGAAGCTGCACTTGCAGGCTCTACGCCAATGCCCTCCACCCGTGCTAATTCCAACTGCGCCTCTGTTATCTCGTCGTCCGTCACGGATTCCGCGACACCACCGGAATCTCTAATGGCATGTAATGCCTTTGCCGCATTCACAGGGTCGCCTATTCTTATTGCAGACGCGATGGTTTCCGGGTTCGCTTCTGGCGTTATCTCTGCTTTAGCCGCTTTAATGGCGTCTACTACTGGTTTCGCACCCGCTGCTTGAATGCCCGTCATCTTCGGTATCTCGCCGGTTATGCCCAAAAGGTTCAACTCAGAAAAGCCTTTGTATATCGCACTTATGTTACCGGCATTTCCAACAGGCAGAATAAGACGGTCCGGAACGTGCCAGTCGAGCTTTTCCGCTACTTCGAACGCTATCGTCTTCTGCCCTTCCAACCGGTACGGGTTCACGGAATTCAATAAATATATGTTCTCTTCCTCGCATAAAGCACGGACAACACGTAGAGCATCATCAAAGTTACCTCTTAACGAGAACACTTTTGCACCGTGCATCATCGCCTGTGCTACTTTCCCTAAGGCCACTTTACCTTTTGGTAGCAGGACAAAGCAAGGTAGATATGCCTTTGCTGCGAAGATGGCAAGTGATGCGGATGTATTCCCTGTGGATGCACATGCTACGCCGCCCACACCCAATTCTACCGCTTTCGTTACGCCTACAGTCATACCACGGTCTTTGAACGATCCTGATGGATTCAGACCTTCATGTTTCACCCATAAATCTCTGATACCAATCGATTTGGCGAGTCGGTCGCATCTATACAGAGGCGTGTTCCCTTCGTTTATTGTTATCTGTTCTCTCTCGTTACTAAAAGGCAGTAGTGCACGATATTTCCATACGCCTTCTCCTTTCGCGTTCACCACTTGCTTCTTGTCTATCTCCGAATAGTCGTATTTTATATTCAGTAGTCCATCGCATTTCCTGCACGTGTATACTACGTCTTCCTTAGTGTAATGTGCACCGCATTTTATGCATTCGACTTCGTATTCTTTCATGGCTCAATACAGATAAATTAAATAGAATACATGTATTAATTTGTATAGCTCAGTAAAAATTTCAAGCACAAAATTCGAATTTATGATTTTTGTCATTATGATTTGTTTGAGATTTTCGCCTCATACAAATACTAATTAAAGTATATCTTTTGCCACCGAGTTTTATACACCGAGAGCACCGAGTATTTCACCTCAGTGTGCTCTGTGGTCTCTGTGGCGATCCTTTTTGATATTCGATTCCCGGAACCAAATAGCCCAGCAGATAAATATTTGCGAATAGCCTATCGCTTTTGATAACTGCGCCATCTCGTCGATGAACAGTAAATCATTATTCGCATGGATTCCTAACTCTCGTTCCAGCACCCGCTTTATTATTTTGTCCGGCACGCTTGTATCTATACCGGCTTGCATTCGCAGATACTGAAATGTTATCAGTCCGACACCGTTAATCTTTCCTATTTCATCATTTCTCCAGTCCTTAACCATTACATGCTCCGCCCAGTACCGCACCGCATCAAAATCAGTATCCAAACCCTTACGTACTTTAATACCAGTTAGAATGCGACTTATACCTATTGCTACCTGCCAAACACGCTTGTTATTCATTATCCCTCTCAACCGCGCATCTCCTGTAGCAAGCGTTGAAAAAGCATTAAAAGAGCTTAGCTCGTTCGTCTTCATGTAATCGTTGTAAAAGCGCTTAACCCGTGGCACAACTATATTGAAGTAGTGTAATCCAACAGAATCCAGTGCTGCATCTACAACAATCAGTGCAGCATTCCCATCCCACCGCTTACCTTGTAAACACTGAAGTTCGCTTTCTTTCGCTGCTGCAAGAACATCTCCAAATCTGTCCTCAAAAATGCCCTTTAATTCTGTCATAATAGCCCCCTTTTTCATATGACTTTTTATATGTGAATAAATGGAAAGAGATAGAATATAATGAAAGGAAGTTAATTGCCGAAAGGATTGAAAATATTTGGAATGAGTCTAAGGATGGAACACAATCAACTGAAGAGAAAGTGAATAATCATGGACAAAATCGAACTGCTTCTCGCTAACTTCACTTTGTATACTGAAGACCTCGGGATAGACCTGACGAAGCCAGCAGGCAGGTTCAAGTGGGTTTTAGCTTCCATCCTGTTCGGTGCGCGGATAAGTGAGAAGATCGCTTCTAACACGTACAAAGCATTTGAAATGTATGGAGTTGACAGCATGGAAAAGATCATCGCCGCTGGCTGGGACGAACTGGTAAAAATTCTAGATGAAGGTGGATATGTGCGATACAACTTTTCCACAGCGACAAAGCTGCTCGATATAGTACAAACGCTAAAAGATAAATATGGGTCTCTGGAGAACCTTTACAGTCTATCTTCAGATACGAAAGATTTGGCGCGGATGTTACAGGAATTTAAAGGTATTGGTGCTGTAACAGCACAGATATTCCTGCGTGAATTGCGCGGTGTATGGCAGATAAGCCCAGATGTATCGAGCAAAGCTAAAAGCGTAGCAGAGAATCTGGACATTAATCTGCATGAATTTGAGGGTGAACAACTTTCACGTGTTGAGACAGCACTTGTTAAACTAGGTATAAAATATTGCAAACGTAAGAGATGCGAGGACTGCCCGGTGAAGGATTTTTGCAAGTCGAGATAACCCCAGTTGTTTCAAGCGGTACTATCAAATTTGGTATTGAAAATAGCTAGATTTTTAGATGGTGCCTTTTAGATATTTTGTCTTCCCCTTTATTTTTGAGATATTTCAGATAGCACCGCCTTTTGTGGCTATAATCAGCCGAAAATAATGAAAACTTTTTATAGTATCATATCTAACGTATTAATTGAAGGCATCATAGAACTGCATAATAAAAAGGAGGTGGAAAAATGGACCCTGAACGATAACCGATATGTAGATATCGGAAATTTGAGCTTATAAACTACTTATCTATTGTGGGGGAAAATTGTTCATACACAAACTTATGAGTTCTACCATAGCTTGAGTAATATCTAGGATAGTTATGCCTATTAGTGTTGACATAATCAGCAAATTTCAGAGCGTCCGCCGCATCATTGGGTTCCGCTTTTCCAAATCTGTGTCTTTCGGCATAGTAATAAGCCAAATTATTTTTAATCTGGCATATTAAATCACCTGCTTGTATTTGTTCTAACCACTCTCGTTCTTGCTTTTGTTTCTCCAATTTTTTGACATAGCGCTCATAACCTAACTCCGTAGTTTCAATTGCTTGATTCACCTTCCTAATATCTCTCTTGTAAATATTGTAAATGTAAATCTGTGGCTTTCTCTCTTCTTTCTTAACAACGAAGATGTTTTCCCTATTCTTGTTAGTTATTACCCATTCTGCATCCTTCTTTTCTGTCACATCCTTCTTTTCTGTCATAATGGTAGTACCACCAAGGAGTGGATTTTTTTTATCCTTAAACTTCTCAGTCAACTCTTTAGGAAGCTCGTTAGCATTCAACGCATCTTCTGATACCTCATCCATACTAAACAAATGATCCGCGTTCTTATAATCCCTCCAATAATCAAGGCCGCAAGATATGTGATAAAGGACTAAGGCTTTATACATTTCTGTTTTAGCTGCTGAGGCGGCATTTTCCTTGAGCTTACCGTTGAGGCTCTTATATATAACATATGCTAAACCAGCGACTACTGCAACGGCTATAGCGGTAAGCTCAAGGATAACATCAAGAAGGTCCTTAAAAATCTCATATTCTATCGCAGCCATGTTTATTGTATCATATTAATTGCTTAAAAAGCTTTGGTATGAAAATACATTTTCATGTTTATAGGTGACCCATAATTGAAATATACGATAGTGAGAGGGAAAAAGTGTCGAAAGAGGGATGTTAAACCTTAAAATTATATATTAATAGCAATCAAACTAAACAGTAGTGGATAAACTAAGCATGAAGGTAAAGAAGAAGATAAGACCCATCCTAATGGTTAGCGAGAGCATGCATAACGCGGATATGTACTACGCGACACGTTTTTTATCCGAAGCCCCTTTCATTTATCTTCACTCGCCTTACAAAGGAACAGAAAAGGAGATGCTCATTGTATCGCAGATGGAATATGAAAGAGCGAAAAATGAGTCATTCGTAAAAGAAATCCGCTCTACGTTTGATTACGGATATGGCCTAAAAACTGAAGAACTCATTACCAAAATCCTCCAGGAAGAAGCCGTAAATGCGGTAGAGGTGCCCGGGTATTTTCCTTTATACACGGCAGAAGAACTGAGGAAGAAAGGCATAGATGTGGTTCCCGTGGAGGAGCTCATAATGACGAAAGAGCGTGAGATAAAGAATGACCAGGAAATAGAGAATATAAAGAAGGCACAAAGAGCATGCGAGCACGCAATGGAAATCGCCATAGGAATTATAAAGAACTCTACCGTGAAGGGCGATCTTCTCATGGAGAACGACGAAATTTTAACTTCTGAAAAGTTAAAGGTATATATAGAGCACGCCTTGGTTGATGCAGGATGCAACTGTGACGCTGGAGAGCCAATAGTAGCATGTGGAAAACGAGCTGCAGTTCCGCATTTTTCGGGAAGTGGTCCTATTTTAGCATACGAACCCATCATCATAGATATTTGTCCAAGATTGAAGTTGGAGAGGTATTTTGCAGATATGACAAGAACGGTTGTCAAAGGCGAGCCGGGAAATGAGATAAAAGAGATGTTCGATGCGGTCAAGCAAGCTCAAGAGGCGGCATTAGCTCTTGTTGAGGAAGGGGTAAGATGTAGAGAGGTGCATAATCTCGTATGTGATATATTCGATGGGAGGGGTTATGAGACAATAAGAAAAAGAAGTAAGAAAGGATTTATTCATAACACGGGTCATGGTGTGGGGTTGGATATACATGAGAAACCCTACGTTGGCGATAATGATTACGAACTACGAGAAGGGAATGTGATAACAATAGAACCGGGATTGTATGACCCGGAAGTAGGTGGCGTCCGACTGGAGGACATGGTGCTGGTGCTGAAGAACGGCTGTGAGAACCTGACGAAGTTAGAGAAGAAATTTGTGATATGAGAGCAGGTATCTTGTATCCTGTATCTTTCTCATCATAAGTGCGCAACTAGAGCCCCATGTTCATCTATCTCGCCCGCTTTTATCCGCGTAGAAGAGATTATCTGCCCATCTGCTGCCTTTGCATGCGCCACTTTTACTATCTTTATCGGCTTCTTGCCACGCTCTTTCCTCAGTTCGTTTATCGTCAACGCCACGTCATACGTTTCTGGCGATATAACTATATAATCAATATCCGCCTCTAAGGTGATGCCATATCGGTCGTTCAATTCCATCGTTCTCACATTCACCCCGTATTCGTTATACATATATTGCCTGATCGTATCTGCCCTATTATTGTAAGAACGAACCACTCGGTCCTTATTTGCACGTGCCATTTTATCCGATGTCACGCCTATGACAAGCTTTCCACCTTCACAGAGCTCGTACGCCTGCTTCAATAACTTCTTATGTCCGTCATGCAGCGGGTCAAAAGTGCCGCCTATTGCTATTCTCATCTCTCTCACAACCAAGGATACATATATATATGTATTTACGAATAAATTCTCTTTTAGTGCAGTTTTTTTATTGTATCTGTGGTATAGTTTTTGCCACAGAGTTTTATTATACACCGAGAGCACCGAGTATTTCCCCTTCGTGTCCTCTGTGGCCTCGGTGGCTAATTAATCATTTTTGACTTTTTCTTGTAAAAATATTAAAAGCTCTTAGCTACTCAAATCGCTTATTTGCGATCATAAAGGTACCAGAGCACCACATACGAACGCAATTAACCCAATAGCAATTGCTATTAACGTCTCTTTCCTCAGATAGTTGTAGTTCACATCCTCTTTTCGTAGTTTGATACACACATGCAGAAACAGAGCATCGGCAACCAGAATCACAAGTATATACGCAAAATTAAAGGTGTAGGTCGTTTTGACCAGGAAAAAAGGGATCACACTCAGTATGACCGCGAGAGAATAAGAAAGGACAGTGATCGTCTTTGCCTTCTCCACGCCGTATATCCGAGCAACACTATTTATATCCCTCAGCGTATCGCCTTTTACATCTGCTATATCCTTCATCACTTCTCTTCCGAGACCTGCAAGGAATGCAATAGAAGAGAGGACAAGCAGCGACATATCTACTCCTCCTGCTATTAATCCGCCAAAGATAAACGGCACTGCCATTGTGACTGCTATATAAATATTACTTATCGCAAGGAATGCCTTCATCTTTATGTCGTAGAGTATGCCCAATGCAGCCAATATAAGCGCCAGGAGCAGGAGAATAAAGCTATTTAGGATGATCGCAAGGACTATCGCGAATATAATGCCGAGTGCAGTGGCGAAGCATGCGACTAGCAAAGCTTCCTCTTTTCTTAGCTCGCCTCTCACCAGTGGTCTATCCATCCTACTGTTTGCTATGTCCGAGTCTAGGTCACAATAATCGTTTAACGCGAAGGTGCCGGCTTGAATGAATAGTGCGATAAGAAAGCCTAAAATCGCTACTGCATATGAGCTCCCGCCTGCTATAACTATCCCTATTAGCACTCCAAACCCATACATCAATCCATGCTCAGCCCTCGTTAGTTCCCAGATGGCTTTTAGTTTTCGCTTCATGAACCGTTCCTTTTTAAAAAACTCTTTCTTTCAAAAAGTTTTAAACATTTTACCAAAGGGATAATATATTATTATTGACATGGAAACCGAAAAGAAGGTAAGTAAAGTACCTGACATGGATGCTTACGCGCGCATGCTGTCTTGTGCCGATCTTTTGCGAGAGCCTGCCATTCGGTCGGCGATCCAAGCGCTGAAGCTACCTTCGGGAACTAGAGGCCTGGACGTAGGATGTGGGATCGGCCACCATACCTTGTGGTTGGCCAAGGCAGTGGCACCTGCGGGACATGTCACCGGCCTTGATTTGTCTCCTGAGCTTCTGACTCACGCGAGGGAACAAGCAAAGAAGTCCCGATTCTCGAAACACATTTCCTTTCAGGAAGGGGACGTGAATAAACTTCCGTTCGACGATGACACCTTCGATTGGGTATGGAGTGCAGATACTATATGGCTAGGACCCAAGACAATAGGGTGTCCTGCTGAAGACCCTTTGCCGTTGGTGAAGGAATTATCGCGGGTAGTGAAGCCGGAATTCCACTTCTTATGCACGCGGGGCTGGCTACGAGACGCATGTCTGGAAGACCTAGCTGGCTACACCTTTGTAACGGACGTTCAGGCACCGCTAAGTGACGACATCCGCAGCGCATTGACGGCAACATTCAGGATTACTATGCCTTTCTTACGTATTCGCTATTCCGTGGTAAGGTCGTCAAAGAATAAAAAGGTGGACAAACAGTGATTTATCACCGCGGAGATCGCCGAGGGTGCAGAGTTTAAGAACCTGTGCTTTTTCACACAGTCTGACGTAATTCATAATTCATATTTCTTCACTCCCGTGCAACCGCAAATTCCACCTTAAAGGTCGTCCCCATATCCTGGATGACCGTCAGCTTCCCATCTAACTGATCTTCTACCAGAATTTTCACCATGTGCAGCCCAAGTGTTTTAGTAGCATTGATGTCGAATCCTTCAGGTAATCCAACGCCATCATCGCTTACGGTCAGACTAACCACACCTTTTTCTGACGCACTGAGACTAACCTCAATCTTACCTTCTTTTCTGTTGGCAAAAGCATGTTTGAATGCGTTTGTTAGCAGTTCATTCACAACTAATCCAACAGGTACGGCAATAGATATGAGCAGTGGACATTCATCGCCATGAACGATCGGAGTGATTTTTGTGTCTGGGACAGGATAACTGTGTAGCGATCGCAGTAATAATTTATCTACAAACCGCTTCATATTTATTTCTGATAAGTTTTCGCTTTCGTATAATTGAGAATGGATAAGCGCCATAGAATTTATCCGGTTTTTCGATTCCAGGAGTATAACACGCATATTTTCATCTTTAATCGCTCGTGCTTGCATATTGAGTATGCTCGAAATAACCTGAAGATTGTTCTTTACACGATGATGTATCTCTCGTAGCATCACCTCTTTTTCCTTCAGGGATGCTTTTATCTGGTCTTCAGCACGCTTACGCTCGGTGATGTCGCGGATTGTACCTTGATAGCCTATCCGAGCTCCATCATTATCTTTTATTAAAACTGATGTGATAAGAGTATTGATGATACTGCCATCTTTATTACGTAAATTCACAGGAAACTCTTTTACAAATCCATGTTGCTCAATTGTCCGGGTGAATTTCTCCCAGTCATCGGGATTTTCATAGTGTTCAGGAATTCGAATCTTTAGCAATTCTTCTCTGGTTTGATAGCCGAAAAATTCCGGCATGACATCATTAAAATCTATCAATCTACCCTCTTTAAAGGTAACGAAGACCGGATCACGAGATGTTTTGAAGAATCCTCTGTATTTCGCTTCACTCGCCTTCAATTTCTGTTCCATCTGGCTTTTGTAAAGTGCCATTTCAATGGCAGCGAGAAGCTGCCTCTCATGGAACGGTTTTACAAGGTAGGCATAAGGCTCTGTGTTTTTGGCCTTTTTTATCAGCGTAATATCCGTATATGCGGTCAGAAATAGGATGGGTATATCTTTGTCCGCTTTTATATCGTAAGAAGCGTCTATACCGCTTTTCTGTCCTTTCAGAACTATATCCATCAATATCAAATCAGGCTCAAGTTCAACAGCCTTTTTTACTGCATCATCTGCGCTGACCGCATGCCCCACCACTTCATAGCCAATATTAGTAAGCGCCATTTTCAGGTCTTCGGCTACAAGGGCTTCATCCTCAACAATTAATAACTTTGTTTTTGCCATTTTATCAGTTCAAAAACTCTCCAAAAAATTTGTGCGGAGGCTCCACCACGCTACACCCCTTGCATCTCCAATCAAATGTAGTTATAGGATTCATAGTATATAAAAACATCTATATGCATTACGTATGTATCTTATGATGTGCGCATTTGCACAAAAAAAAATCGCTACCCTGTTTAAATGTGCTATTTACGGATTTTAGCCACCCAAATATTGAGCAGTTGCGTGTTATGCGTTGATTTCGTCTCCAAGATTCTGGGGTGCGAAAGAGATATTTATTGACCTGTCAGACAAGGAACCAAAGATAAAGCTTACATATTGGTCGCCGAGGCTTGGATATATATCATTTAGATAGTTGACGGCCGTTTCCCTGCTTAGTTCACTAATATTTAAGTCTTGGTATAACTTGTGCTGAGTCTTTATGAATCCATATTCATACACCTGATAAATATCGTAGGTAATAGGATACGGTATCACGCTCGCGGTTTCAATAAAGGTAACATTGTTACTATATGTGATGCTATTGAGATGCCCATGTCCAGAAAGAACAGCGACAACATTAGGATAGTTATTTAGCAAGACCTTAAATTCCTTATTATTGTCTATGTATGGGTTAGAACTAGAAATGGCAGAAAGCTCAGCGAGTCCTGGCACATCATTAACCAAAAAGTGCAAGCATATTATGGATGGCATTGTTTTATGTGCTTTTAAATCGTCCTGTAACCATTTCGTAATATCCTCGGTAAGGATGCCCTGCTCGGGATTGGTATCATTTACACTATCTAATACAATAAAGTGCCATCCAGAGAAATTAAAGCTATATGTAGTGTTTCCCTGCCATAATTCCGCCCATTCTGTTACCCATGCGCCTTCTGATTTGTCATGATTGCCAATAACGGGATAAAAGGGCTTATCTAGCGTATTTAACCGTTTTGTAACATTATCAAACTCATATGCTAGTCCGTTATCGGTTAAGTCACCTAATAAAATGGTGAAGTTAACGCTTTCTGCATTGATTGCTGTGACAACGTCTGCTAAGAGCCGGTCAGTATACTTATACATACGGCCAATGTTACTAATACTATTGGAACTCGACCAATGAATATCTGTTGCAACAGCAAAGGAAAAGCAGTAATTACCAATATCTAATGGAAAGGTAGTGAAATTGTTTATCTCATTAAGTGAGCTATTAATCCGATAGTGGTGGGTTGTTCCATCATTTAGCCCTTTTATCGCAACCCAATGGTATTTTGTGGGTAGATCGGATGCAGGAAGAGTGTTATTAAGGGCAAAAGGGGAAAGGCCGTAATCAAAGAAACAACTTAATTCCGTTGAACTAACCCAGCTCATATCAAAGCTATCTGAACCCACTGAGACTACTTCGACTCGGCTATAATTGGCTTCTTCTATCGCATCCGATATATTCGTAATATCTATTTCAGGTCCGTCATTATCCGCTACATACCCTGCCGCACAGGATGCAATACTTGTGAACAGAGAGAATATAAAAAATGGAACAATTATTTTCATACGTTTTGGATCCTTTTTCCCTTCCACTCGATTTTTGTTATTTGTATACTTAAAATTAGATCGAAACTTTAAATTATTAATAATGGAAATAGGATATGACGTGCAGATAAGGAAAGCAACAGACGCGGATATGCAAGATATTGTACGTGTATGGAAGGGGAATATAAGAACAATAAATACCTCGTCAGATATAGCGGATTTGTACCATTCCTTCGAGCGATATTTCTTTGTCGTTACTATGGCGGATAAGGTTATTGGTTTTGTCGGTGGCGCGATAAGAAGAGGGCATGGGCATATATCTGGACTTGCAGTGGATAAGGGATATAGAATGAAAGGAATTGGGAAAAGGTTATTAAAGCTGCTGGATCACGAATTTCGCGCGTCCCGTTTCGATAAAGTCACGCTGGAGGTAAGAAAAAGTAACTGGGGTGCGATAAGATTTTACAAAAAACAGGGTTATAAACGGGCATATCTCATTAAACGCTATTATGCAGATGGCGAGGATGCAATAGTGTATGAGAAGAGAATTTGAATTATATTTTCAGTTTTTTACCTACACTAAATCTACTCTTACGGTTTGCCCTTCTAGCACTTCTTCTTCTGCGATCTCAACTACAACCTTTCTTGTATCCCATACTATCTTTTCGTTTTCTATATGACCTATCCTTATGTCATAGGGGGCTGCGAGAACATCAAAATTCGTGTATCCGTCTCTTTCTATCGGTCCTTCTGTTGAATATGGCACAACAAACTCGTAGGTACCATTAGGCATTGCTATTTGGGCGTACCTAAATTCTCTACCCGGGTTTGTGGTTATATTTGTCGCTATCTCAACAATAGCACCCTTAGGTGCTCTACCTTCTATCTTCGCCCCTTTCACATATTCAAAAACCTTTACAAAACTCATTGGAGAAACGAAAGGCGGGGTCCATCTAGCCAAATCTGGATATCCAGGATCGGTAAAACCATGACGAAGTTCATACGCTAATCTTTCTGCGGCTGTATAATTAGATCCAACATAGCATTCCCATGCTTGCAAGTCATCGGTTTTGGCATTTAGAATCGCATGTGGTACCATGTATGTGGATGACTCATGCACCAACCGGTAATGTTGCAATGGTTCCGTCTGAAATGGTCTAATTAACATTATGGTTGACTTTCCCAGGTATCCGCCTTTGAATTGCGTCTCACTTCCGTCGAACATATGCAACCTTGTCACCATCGTCTTGTAGTACTCTTCTCTCAGCTCGAACAGGTTTCTCCATTCCTTTTGGTCCAGCGTATAGCGTCCAGTTGTGTCATTAGCCCAGAAGGACATTGCCCAGAATAGATCCTGGTATGAGGCCGTCGTATCTATCATCGGAAAAGCAGTTACTACATACCTCACGTCAAAAGCATCTGCGACCGCATTTGCTTCTGATTCGTTTTTCGTGATGAAAAAAATCGCGGCGCCGGGACTATTTGGCCCGCCTATCCCCTGTTGAAAATTATTAGCCACCGGAATCCTATGTGCGATGTAAGTGATCCAATTACCGTAGTCCCACCAGCTCATCACGGAATATGCAGAATCAGGATAAGCATAATCTTGGGGGTATAATGCATAAAAATCAACACCCGTATCGGGTGTGTTTCCCATCATCCAGGAAAGCGATTCATACCAGTCATCTCGCGGACCTCCACAGCCAAGCTCTGCCTTTGTCAATGACTCATTTAAGGGGAAGTAAAAAACAACAATTAGGATGACGATGAAGGTTAATATAACATCAGCGCGTAAGAATTTCTTCGTTTTTTCTTCTTTCTTCTTTTCTTTTTTCACGTCATTACTTTTTTGCGTTTTTATCGTTTTTTTTCTCCGCTTACCCTTTACGGCAGCCCCTTTTTTCTCTTCCAACGGCCCTTTCGATTCTTTCCTATCTTTGACGCCTTTTTCTACACCTCTAAACGCCACAAGCTCAATAATCGACCAGGATAAAAAACCGCATAGAATGGCGACATTTATTGCATAATAAGCACTAAATCTGCCCTGACCGAAGCAAGCAAAAAGTATTATTGCGCTCCACACGAGAAGAAGAATCTCCTCTGCACGCCATCTCATCCATATATTATAAACTATCCATGCGATGGCGACAAAAGCGAGGAAGAACGTGGTAGCGAACCAACTCCATATATTGGCCCATTCCATGGGTCGGGCCTCAATTATGGTTCTAAAAGACTCGGAAGGGTAGAATACCTGTCGAAGTTGTTCTACTATCGTGGAGTATAAAGACGGATAGAAAAACCACAAAAGAGTGTGTAATGCTGCTATTGCTAAAATTACTATAATAGGATACATATACGGTTTTATTTTTGCTTTTCTTATCAAGAAAGAAAGCGCAGTTAAAACGGGCGGAACGAATATGGCAAGGAGAAGAGACCACTTGTGGATTTCAGAAAGGAACCCAAAAGAAAGCGCAGGTGCTATCATAGCTAAGGAAACGATAAAAACAGGTACGAAGATAATGCAAAGATAATCTGTACCTTTCGCTCTAAGATGATCTGCGACATGTTGGACCACTACATATGTGGACAAGATCATTATGAAAAGCGGAGCACCGAACCATGCGAGGAAATAAGACCCTAGAAAAACACCCGCTAGGATGGAATATACAATTGGCCTTTTTAACGAACCCCTATCGCCTCGTAAGAAAGACTGAAAAGTTATTCCATTCTCACGCGCACTCTTCAGCGCAAGGATAAGGAAAAGCATGGCGATCGTGCTGAACAGCGTCTCCATAGCGTGATGGTCTGTAAATCCTAAGAGAGAACGAATCAAGAACTGTCCGGGGAGAATGGCTATAAGAGCAGCGGAAAAAAGTCCTGCACCCCTGTTATATAATCCTTTCCCAATGAAATAAACAGGGAAGATAGTGAGGGCGGCTAAAACCGCAGGATACCACGCCCATATCTCCTCTATCATAGACTGGCTTAAAGTAGCGAACGGATTTCCAAGTCCTATTATCCATACGAAGAACGCAAGCGACAGATCAAATAACGGAGTTCCAAAAGGGTTATACGTGCCCTGAGGATAAGCTGTGAACGGATCAAAGTAGATGCGGTGAGGGAAGTGATGCAGTGTATTTTCAACAAGCCTTATGTTATACCAGGGGTCATAGCCGCCAAATTTCACGAATGTGTCATTAAAGACGATGTTGTACGGGATAGCGACTCGGATATAAAGAGACAAGCAGAATAACAAGACCAACGTAAGGCCACAGATCAAAGATACTTTTTCAATCCGTTTCATTCTTGATGTGCTCCTGCTTACGTTCTATACGATTCTATTATAAAAATTTAAGTTTTTTTTTTTATATGTCCCACAGCCGCCTTCTATAGTGTAATTCCTGTTTGATCTATAAGAGTAGCTATAGCATAAAATATATTGTACTTACCTCCTCTGCGTTCTCCGTGAACTCTGCGGTTAATCTACTACTATCAACGTACCTAATGGTCATACCTAGGGCCAGAGTATTTACTCTGGGTTCCCTTATGGCAATACAACCCCTAAGAAAGTTTTAGTTTTAATGGTGGTATAGGATCGCCATATTTCTCTCGCGCCTGGATTAATCTTTGCCCCTGCTCTTCCAGCACATCAAATACTATCTGCGGTGTATCATACACTTTCGTCTTGTAGAACTCCTTCACTCGCTCGATCTTAGCCAAACTCTCCGCTACACGCACAGAGAATTGCGTAATGTAATCCTTTTCAGAATAGTCTTTTTTAAGCACTTCCTGGAACAGCTTTTTAAGATCTTCGTATCTTGGTATAAATCCAGTGGGCGTTTTTATCGCCTCTACTTCGTGATGTGAACGCAGTTCTATCCATTTAAGCCACACTGCCTTATCTGTTTTAGCATTCGTGAAATTCCCTTTTGCATCACTCAGGAAATAATTAACCGAGAATATAGGCGCTGGATTATTCAATTTAGCGCCAAAATCCAGATGACTCTCTATATACCTACCTATAGGTATAGAAAGGAAATCCAGGTTAGACATGGGATTGATTTTTCTAACGCCTTCTTTTCCTAGCGTGGCGGCGGTAGTTTCTGATTCCAGTGCGGCACCCATAGTGATGACACCATGCGTCCAATCAAAGGATTCCTCAACCGGCACTTTTGTGTCTGTATCACGTCCGCCATATATTATCCCGCCTACCAACACACCTTTAGGATTATTGAGTTCCGGGTCTACATTCTCTAATAGTCGCATGTCGAGCGTGAATCTGGCATTTGGATGCGAAAGCGAAATCAAATTATCATCTTCGTCTCTCTTTCCCGGCGTCCATTCACCCGAGTGATGGATCCCCCTTTCCGGCTCTTCTTCATCTTTACCTATCCAGTGAACGCCTTTCTCTTCCGTGATCAGCACATTAGAGAATATAACCTCGCCCGGGCTGTGGAGCGCATTCCAAATCTGGGGATCGTCCACAGAGTTTACGCCCTGTATTATCCCAAATATGCCATTCTCCGGGTTGACCGCGTGTATTACGCCATCTATATCCCTAAGGTAGGCTATGTCATCACCAACAATAGTCTCCCCAGGCAGCATGGCAGTGGAAGTCTTACCGCAGAGCGAAGGAAACGCACCGGTAAAATAGGTCACCCGTCCAAAAGGGCCATGCACGCCCATAATGAACATGTGTTCGGTCAGCCATCCTTCTTTTGACGCTCGAGTTATCGCAGGACGCATCGCTAACTTTTTAAGTCCTATTGTATTGCCTCCGTACTGCGTATTCATGCTATATACCGTCTCGTCTTCAAGATCAATATAAACTCTGCGTTTATCTATGTTCTTTGAGGTCTTCCTCGCGTCTAGCTCTCCTGCAGAATGCACGAACTTCAAAAACCGCGCTGATCGTCCCAATCGTACGAACTCGTCGTATCCTTGTCTATATAATAGATCTTCCGAATGCGCAACATAGCCGGAATCGGTAAGTTGAACTGCGGGTATGGCGAATTGTGAATTGAGCGGACCCAAACAAAAGAACCGCACGTACAACTGGTGCCCCTGCATTATGTCTTTCATAATCGGATGAATCTCTTTGAGCCCATCCTCTCGGTCCATCGCATTTATATTTGGTCCTAACTCAACACCCGACGGTAAAAGGAACTTAGAATTCGCCTTATCCCTCGCCTGGTCGTAATAGCCGTCAAAATGGACTGTATGCCCGTCTATGGTAAGTTCCTCCTCTTCACCTGCTTTTATCGTCTCCCGCCGAACGTACATGAGATCTTCCGGTGAATCAGAGCATACAAAAATCTTGTCAGGATTGCAAAGCTCTATATACTTAGCAACAAATTGATGGAGTTTGGGATTATCTATCGTGATAAGTTTCTGGTAATTTTCCTCTCCCAACCTCGCTTTTAACATCCCTATTGTTCTTTCATCTTCTACCTTTTCACTTCGCTTTTCCTCTTTCGTTTTCATCTTCTCAAACCAAAAGAAATAAGAAGCGGATCAATTTATAAATATATCTTTATTTTATTTTTACAATTGATGGGAACGAAGCTGAAAAAGAAGGACAAATGCATTTTGAAGGCGTTACTTGAAAACGGTAGACGTTCTTATTCCGGGCTGGGAAGAGCATGTGGGATAAGTAGACAAGTGGCTTTTGAGCGATTGAAGAAGCTATCAGGAGAGGGTATAGTAAAGCGATTTTCAGTCTGTTTAGATGCTGATAAGCTGGGATATTCATTCAAGGCTTATGTCCTCCTCATTGCGAAGCCGGAAGAGAATTTGAGGACGGAACTCGTGGCGTTCTTGAGTGCAAGTAGAAACGTAATGAAGATTCAGCTCCTCTTCGGTAGGTTTGATTTCTTTCTGGAACTCCTTTTTCGGGACAAGGAAGAGATGACGGAATTTATAAGGCTGATGCAATCATTTGGCGCTGTTGAGAGGACGGAGACGTTCATAGTGTATCAAACGATGAAGGATAAACCAGAAGACCCACTTTTAGAGTGTTTATGCGAAGAGGGTTGACGTGGACTTTTTAATAAACTCTTGTGCTTTTTTAGATCTGTTATACCTTGACAATGTCAGATTAACCGCAGAGTTCATCGAGAGCGCAGAGGATATAGGGTAAATAGGTCCTTTTATCTTATTCACCACCTGAACCGATTTTAAATGAAATGTGACAATGTCAAGCCACACGTATAGGGAACCATACCTATTTGGATAATAGCACTTACCCAAATGGCGGGATATTTAAAGGTGTCCTTTTCTTCATTAGAACGAGGCGCAAAGGAAAAGATGAAAGTTACGGGTACTGGATGGATGAGTGAAAAGTAATTTTATATATATGACAGAGCCAAATATATTTATTGCATTGGGTGTGCTTTCGGGTGTAGCAATATTAGCATTAAAAACCGGCTTAGGTTGCGGTTTCGCCAACCTAAAGCGGAAGGAAGTGGTTTACATAGCGTTTATTTATTTTGGCGCTTCTATCATCCTTAGCTATTTGGTGGGTATTATCGCGCCTGATATAACGCAAAATATCATTGCAACCGGTGTTACAATGCACCTTATCATCGCGACTGGGCTCGTCTATTTCGGTATAAAAACGAAGCGAGAATGGCTTTCTCGTGCGAATGACCTTTCGCGGAAGACGTTCCTATGGCTCTCTATTCCATGTCCTGTATGTTTAACAGCAACATTTCTTGCTTGTTTGATGCTCTCTCAACTCACCAGCATCAACAACTTATGGATAGGAGTCATTGTAGGTGCAATTTTCTTCTTCGGTGTATGCATATTCGCATTTACTGTTTCTTCGGTCGCAGGTGTTTTAAGAATAAAAAATCCATCTACACTTGGATCGGTTATGATCTTATTCGGTCTATTTTACCTATTATCGCCTTTAATAATCCCTGCGTACATCCAGGCTAAAAGCATACCATACCCGGAGTTTTCCATAGATTATCCTATGCTATTTCTTTCATTCATATTGATGGCGTCACTTATAGGGGTTGGATTCTTGATAGATAGGCACAAAAGGATGAAGAATAAAGGAGGCAAGAAATGGACGCATCTGCTGGCATAATCGGGGCTATGTTTATGATCTCGAATTCGCTGCTCTATCCAGTAATTATTATACTGCTTGGTCTGGTGGCCTGGTCACTTATTTCCGTAGGCCAATTTTTATCAGAATACGCATCGAGAAGCCGGGATATGGCCAAGCTAAAGGCAGGCTGCAGAAATGCACATGAACATATCCAGAAGCAGGAGTATATGAAAGCGGCTGATGTTCTGAATGCCAGTGGCTCCAATGAGCTCCTAAAAAATTTCATTGCCGATCTTGTAGAGACACTACGGGAGAGTAAATTTTCGGTCGAAGCGGAGAAGTTGCTTCAGGACTATGAGCTAAGGATAACAAAAGAGCTGGAAAAGGCGAGATTAGTTGCAAAGCTAGGTCCCATGTTTGGATTAATGGGTACCTTGATACCTTTAGGGCCTGCACTAATGGGGCTCACTTCAGGAGATATCCAGCAGCTTGCAACTAATATGGTTGTTGCGTTCAGCACAACTGTCCTCGGGCTCCTCACAGGTGGTATAGCGTACGCAATTGTAGTAGTCAAGAAACGGTGGTACACACAGGATTTGAGTGATATGGAATACGTAGTAGAGGTTTTGAGATAAAATGAGAAGGCGGAGAAGGCGGTTGATTTCGGATGAAGAGGAAGACCCGCTGGGTGGGGTGGCGAACCTGTTTGACGCGGCAATGGTCTTTGCAGTTGCACTACTTATTGCACTGGTATTTTCAGCGAATGTGCCTGAACTCTTGAACCCATCTGCCGACATAACAATCGTGAAGAACCCCGGAAAAGAGAACATGCAGGTGATTATCAAAAAAGGTGAGGAGATAAAGGTAATGAACATGACAGAGGAACTGGCTGGCGGTCAAGGTCGTAAATTGGGGATTGCGTACCGGTTAGAAACGGGCGAGGTGATCTATGTGCCAGAAAATGGGACGTGAAAACACTTTTTCGTTTCCATGGTATAATAACGTACAAGTTCTAACTATTTAGGACGCAGATTTACGCGGATTTACGCAGAAAACAATTTCCTCTAATTATCAAATGTCG
>QENH01000159.1:23623-25878 GCA_003336485.1 Candidatus Methanophagales archaeon | reverse complement strand
GTTATGGTGCGCCCATCGAGACGCCCAACCTGGACGCTTTGGCCGAGAACGGTCTGCGGTACAACAATATGCACACCACGGCATTGTGCTCGCCCTCGCGAACGTGCATCTTGACTGGGCGCAATCACCACTCCAACAACATGGCCTCTATCACCGAGGGCTCGACCGGCTACCCCGGTTACAACGGCAATATCCCATTCGAGAACGGATTCCTGTCAGAGATGTTGCAGCAGCATGGTTATAACACCTACGCCATCGGAAAGTGGCATCTCACCCCTGCCGAACAAATCTCGGCGGCTGGCCCCTATGATCGGTGGCCACTCGGCCGCGGCTTTGAGCGGTACTTTGGCTTCTTGGGCGGCGATACCAACCAGTACTACCCGGAACTGGTCTACGATAACCACACCATTGAGCCTGAGAAGATCCCTGAGGAAGGCTACCACGTAACCGAGGACTTGGGTGGATAAGGCCATCAGCTTCATCGCTGATTCCAAGCAGGTTGCCCCCAACAAACCCTTTTTCTTGTACTTCTGTACCGGTGCTACGCACGCCCCGCATCACGTGGCCAAAGAATGGTCTGATAAATACAAAGGCCAGTTCGATGACGGCTGGGAAGCCTACCGCGAGAAGGTCTTCGCACGCCAGAAAGAGCTGGGCATTGCCCCGGCTGACGCCGAACTCTCCCGCCATGACCCAGACGTACAGCGCTGGGATTCGCTGCCCGCGGAAGAGAAAAGGCTGTACAGCCGCATGATGGAAGTGTACGCTGGCTTTTTCACGCACACCGATTACCACATCGGTCGCCTGCTCGACTTCCTGAAGACCATCGGTGAATTCGACAATACGCTGATCATGGTCATCTCCGATAACGGTGCCAGCTCCGAGGGTGGGCCGCAGGGTTCTGTCAATGAACACCTGTTCTTCAACAACGTTCCTGAGTCGCTGGAGGAAAACCTGGAGGCGCTAGAGAAGCTGGGTGGCCCTGAGACCTTCAATCACTACGCCTGGGGTTGGACATGGGCAGGAAACACACCCTTCCGCCGCTGGAAGCGCGAGACATACCGCGGCGGTATTAGTGACCCGTTCATAGTTCACTGGCCAAATGGCATTAAGGCCAAGGGCGAGATCCGCACACAGTATACTCATGCCATCGACATGGTGCCGACTATACTCGATGCGCTAGGTATCGAATCACCCACGAGCATCAAGGGTGTTACCCAGTCTCCTATCGAAGGCGTTAGCTTTGCTCACACCTTAGAGAAGGCGGATGCGCTCTCCAAGCGTCATACCCAGTATTTCGAGATGATGGGCCATCGTTCGTTGTATCACGATGGTTGGCGCGCCGTCTGTCCGTGGCCGGGAACTTCTTTTACCGAATCGGGTAAATTCTTTGGTGAACCAATACCGGCAGAGAAACTTACCGAGCTTGATGCCAATAACTGGGAACTTTACAATGTCGAAAAGGATTTTGCGGAAAACCACAATGTCGCCGCCGAGAACCGCGCCAAGCTGATCGAGCTGATCGCCCAATGGTACGTCGAGGCGGGCAAGTACAACGTACTGCCCATTGACGGGCGCGGCGCGCTGCGATTTACTGAAGAGCGCCCACAGATTGCAGTCGACCGCACCAGCTACACCTATTATCCCGGTACACAGCCTGTGCCAGCTAATGCTGCCGCCAGGGTGCTCAATCGACCGCACAGCATTACTGCCGATGTCGAAATCCCGGCTGGCGGAGCCGAAGGCGTATTGCTTGCCCACGGCGGCGTCGAGGGCGGCTATGCGTTCTACATAAAGAACGATAAGCTGCACTGGGTCCACAACTACGTGGCAAGGGACTACTACCACGTTGAGTCTGTGGAGTTGGTGCCGGAGGGACACCATCAACTGCGCTTCGAGTTTGAGGTAACTGGCCAGCCAGACATTGCCAAAGGCAAGGGAACGCCGGGGAGAGCCCAGCTTTACATCGATGGTAAGCTAGTAGGAAATGCCGATGTGCCGGTGACGACACCTCTTGCGATCGGATTGACCAGCGGGGTGCGGTGCGGTTCTGCACCTGGAGCACCGGTAACGCCGGACTATGAGCCTCCTTTCGAGTTCACCGGCAAGATTCACAGCGTGACTGTGGACGTCTCAGGCGAGTTGATCAAAGACGCCGAGGCCGAGATGCGGGCCATCTTGGCCCGGCAGTAGGCGTGGCAACACGATGAACTTGCCAGCTCCATTCCACCTTCTAGTCAAGCCCACGGGAGCGA
>QENH01000159.1:0-22846 GCA_003336485.1 Candidatus Methanophagales archaeon | reverse complement strand
GCCGTTGATAGAACTGGTGGCCTCGGAGAAGCAGCGGAAGTTCGGCATGGACAAGCGAAATACCCTGCCCCAGTATTGTCATCAGTGCCCGGTGCAATTCGCCTGCCATGGCGGTTGTCCAAAGAATCGAATCATAGAAACGCAGGATGGTGAGCCCGGTCTCAACTATCTGTGCGCTGGCTATAAGGCGTTTTTCCTGCACATTGACCACCCGATGCGGACCATGACCTCCCTCTTGCAGCAAAACCGTGCACCAGCCGAGATCATGGGCACATCGCAGAATACCGGACGCTTTCGCTATATTGAAGAACGAATTTGCAACAAATAGACTGCGTGGCCGTTAGGTTTCAGGTGCGTGTCGCGCCAGTAACCCAGCTTCCCTTTGCCCAGACCAGATATTCATCTCCAATGTTAAATCCTCCCACAATTTAGATATTTGAATTTGTTTGTAATTTGATGCTTGAGATTTGTGATTTTTCCACCATTTATTGAGCAAATTCGACTCTTGTAACCTAAAATGCCCTCCATCTTGCGTATTGATGAAAATCTGAATATATATAAATACCTGCTTTTTGGGATACTGGAGCTACTACAAGTTATTTATCCTCGTGATTCAATCGTTTTGTCAGGAGGTAATATATATGGCAGGTTTCAGAGGCGTAGCTAGGCGTACAGCCCGGCGGTCATTCAGTAATTCCGAACATTTAGAGGCAAAAGTAAAGAAGAAGGAGGTAAGAATATGGTGGAGAGGAGTAAGGATTGGATAAGACAAGCCGAGAGGGATTTGGCTGTGGCTGAAGACCTGTTGGGTGCAGAAGATTTTGAATGGTCTTGTTTTGTAGCGCAGCAAGCAGCCGAAAAGGGTATTAAAGCGGTATTACAGCGATTAAATGCCTCTGCATGGGGACATTCTGTATTTGAGCTTATGAGAATTATGTCAAACAAAGTAGAAGTGAACGAGGAGCTGTTAAATTGCGCCCGGAGCCTGGATAGATATTATGTTCCTACCAGATACCCAAATGGGTTTGAATCTGGAAGTCCATACGAGTATTTCACAAGGAGGGATGCAGAGGATGCAATCGTTTGTAGTAGAAGAATCATTGAATTCTGTAACGGTATTCTGGCTTGAACAGGAAAGATTAATCGCGGAAATTTGTACACTTGCGAGGGAAATAGGTGAAGAAGACGCGAACATATTAAAGATAATACTATTTGGCTCTTTAGCAGAGGGAAGGGGCGTGCCCGGGAGTGACGCTGATATTTTAATCATAGTTAAAAGAGACGATAGACCTTTCATGGATAGGCTTGCGGACTGGTCAGAGAAGTTCTCGTTGGATTTCCCGGTTGAGATTTTTCCTTATACGGAGAAAGAGCTGGATAATCCAATCGCTATTGAAGCGATGAAGAAGGGATTTCCAGTATTTGAGCGGTAGGTAACTTGTTCTGGTTAACATCGAACCATTTGAGATTCAGACATAAAAAGGAGAGAAAAATATGAAAAAAAGAAGCATAAATATGAAAAGGAGATTTGAAATTTGAAAATGGCACAGAATAAAAAAGTAAGAATGGAAGAATACAAACTCGGGACCACCTTCCCCGGCGTCATCGGCCGGACGGTGGACCAATCATCGCCCGCCTGGCCTGAGCCGCTGGGGCGTGGTTTCGAGCGCTACTATGGTTTTCTGGGCGGCGACACGCACCAATACTATCCTGAATTGGTGTACGACAACCACATTGTCGAGCAGGAAAAAAACACCGGAAGAAGGCTATCACCTGACGGAAGACCTGGTGGACAAAGCGATCGGTTTCATTGCCGATACCAAGCAGGTGGCGCCCAACAAACCTTTCTTCATGTACTTCTGCCCGGGAGCCGTGCACGCTCCGCATCACGTGCCCAAAGAGTGGGCCGACAAGTACCAGGGCATGTTCGATGATGGCTGGGACGCCTACCGCGAGAAGGTCTTTGCTCGCCAGAAGGAACTAGGCATTGTCCCGCAGGACGCCGAACTCTCGCGCCACGATCCCGACGTGCAAGATTGGGACGCGCTGCCGGAAGAAGAACGGAAACTGTATGCCCGCATGATGGAAGTTTTTGCCGGTTTCCTGGAGCACACCGATTTCCATATCGGCCGCTTGCTCGATTTCCTGAAGGTAATCGGCGAGTTCGACAACACCCTGATCATGGTCATCTCGGACAACGGCGCCAGCGCCGAGGGCGGTCCTACCGGTTCTGTCAACGAGAGTTACTTTTTCAACAACGTTCCAGAATCTGTGCAAGATAACCGGAAGGCTATCGATGATCTGGGAGGGCCAGCGTACTTTAATCACTACGCCTGGGGTTGGACCTGGGCCGGAAACACGCCCTTCCGCCGCTGGAAGCGCGAGACCTATCGCGGCGGCGTCAGCGATCCCTTCATCGTTCACTACCCCAAGGGCATCGAGGCCAAGGGTCAGGTGCGCACGCAGTACGCCCACGCCATCGATATGGTGCCGACTGTACTCGACTTGCTGGACCGTGAGGCACCCACAAGCATCAAGGGCGTCAGCCAGGCACCCATCGAAGGCGTCAGCTTTGCCCAGACCTTTGAGGATGCTGAGGCGCCCAGCAAACATAACACCCAGTATTTCGAGATGCTGGGCCATCGTTCTCTCTACCACAATGGCTGGCGGGCCGTCTGCCCCTGGCCCGGTCCCTCGTACACCGAGGCGGGTACTGGTTTTGGCAATCCGATCTCGGCCGAGAAACTGACCGAGTTAGATGCCACCAACTGGGAGCTGTACCACGTGGACGAGGACTTTGCCGAGAATCACGAGGTCTCCGCCGAGAACCGCACCAAATTGATCGAGATGATCGCCCAGTGGTACGTCGAGGCGGGTAAGTACAATGTATTGCCGGTCGACGGGCGCGGCGTGGAGCGCATCATGGAGGAACGCCCGACCATCGCAGTGGCCCGCACCAGCTATACATATTATCCCGGCACACAGCCGGTGCCGGCACCGGCTGGCGCCAACGTGATGAACCGTCCGCACAGCATCACCGCCGATGTGGAAATCCCGGAAGAGGGCGCCGAAGGCGTTATCTTTTCCCACGGTGGCAGTGATGGCGGCTATTCACTCTATATGAAAGATGGCGTGCTGCACTACGTGCACAACTATGTGGCCAGGGAGTATTTCCGAGTTGAGTCGGTGGACAAAGTGCCAGCCGGTCACCACCAGTTGCGCTTCGAGTTCGAGGTAACCGGCAAACCGGACATCCCCGCAGGCAAGGGTGTACCCGGTCGCGCCCAGCTCTACTTTGGTGACAAGCTGGTTGGGCACACCGATTTCCCATATACCACGCCAATGACATTTGGCGTGGCGGGTGGAGCGCTGGAGTGCGGCCGTGATAGCGGTTCGCCGGTCACACCCGAGTATGCTCCGCCGTTCGAGTTCACCGGCACGATTCACAGCGTGACCGTGGATGTCAGCGGCGAGTTGATCAAGGATACCGAAGCCGAGATGCGGGCCATCTTGGCCCGGCAGTAGGCGTGGCAACACGATGAACTTGCCAGCTCCATTCCACCTTCTAGTCAAGCCCACGGGAGCGATCTGCAATCTCGGCTGCAAGTACTGCTTTTTCCTCTCGACTGAGGCCCTCTATCCCGGCAGTTCATTCCGTATGAGCGATGAGCTTCTGGAAGAGTGTATCCGCCAGTACATACAGTCGCAACGTGTCCCCGAAGTGACCATCACATGGCAGGGTGGAGAACCTACACTTATGGGGCTGGATTTCTTTCGGCGATCCGTCGAGTACGCAGAGAACTACAAACGGTCAGGCATGACCATCCATCACACGATTCAAACGAATGGCACGCTCCTGAATGACGAATGGTGTTCGTTCTTTCGAAAGCATGGTTTCTTAGTCGGGATTAGCCTCGAAGTCTACCGCTTCTTCCGCGACAAGCTCGGTGCGCAGTTCATCCCAATCGTGGAGCGGGACAATACTACCGGCTTTCAGGAAGGAAACAGGGTGACCGAGAGATCGGTAGGAGCAAAACAATACGGCAACTTCCTCATCTCCATCTTCGATGAGTGGGTGAGGCGGGATGTGGGCCGCATTTTCGTCCAGATATTCGATGTGTCCTTGGCGGCTTGGGTAGGTGCGCCACCCGGCTTGTGCATCTTCGCGCCGACTTGCGGCACCGCGCTTGTTATGGAGCATAACGGCGATGTGTACTCATGTGACCATTTCGTCGAGCCGCGGTACTTACAGGGAAATATCAGGGAGCAGCCGTTGATAGAACTGGTGGCCTCGGAGAAGCAGCGGAAGTTCGGCATGGACAAGCGAAATACCCTGCCCCAGTATTGTCATCAGTGCCCGGTGCGGTTCGCCTGCCATGGCGGTTGTCCAAAGAATCGAATCATAGAAACGCAGGATGGTGAGCCCGGTCTCAACTATCTGTGCGCTGGCTACAAGGCGTTTTTCCTGCACATTGACCACCCGATGCGGACCATGACCTCCCTCTTGCAGCAAAACCGTGCACCAGCCGAGATCATGGGCACATAGCAGAATACCGGACGCTTTCGCTATAATGAAGAACGAATTTGCAACAAATAGACTGCGTGGCCGTTAATTTTCAGGTGCGTGTCGCGCCAGTAACTCAGCTTCTTTCCTTCTCTTGCTCTCGGATTATAACCTATAGAACCAATAGCCAGGAATATTATCAGCCAGAAAACCGGGTTCAAGTATTGCATCATTGTTAGAGAAAAGTACAAAGTGCAGTGCATTACTATGACTCGCAGATTCAAATACAAACCGGTATTCAATTTTTGAGTTCGTCTTTTTCTTTATCTCCCATTCTCCATGAAAATTCCCCTCTCCAGGAATTATTGCAAATGCTGAGCCATCCACATATAATGTTATTTGAACGGACCCTAATTCCGTCTCAAAGCATGCTGTTACAGGATATTCGATTTCGAAAGATGATGTTGATTTTTCTTCAATACAGCCCACAGACATCACGATTGCTACAACTGCTGCTATAACTATTAAATCTGCTATGGTTCTTCTTTTCATCTTTAACACAGTATTCTTAATAACTGCAATTATTAATATAGCTCTTATACTTTTATTTTTATGAAAATAGGACACTTGGAACGTATCACATGTTATTAATTTATGCTTAATCATATATCTTATATTCCGCACTTTAATATCTTAAAGATATTATTTTCTGATTTTCGGAAAGCTATGAACCTGTCAAATAAGATTCATCATGCAATTCATGTTCGTATGTGCATATTATCCTCCTTATTCCTCATTTTCTCTTGATTTAGCCTGAAAAACACGTCTCATAGTTGGTTTCTTCGTTGGCTTGTTCCTCTGATCAGGTATTACCTCGTTTTCCTTCTCCTGTGCTTCCCGCAACTTGTGCTCCGCTAAGCGGTAGACCATGAGCGCAAGCCCCATTACCATCACCATCGAGACTATTCTGTCTTCTTTTCTCTTCCGCTTCTCCACCTGCTCTTTCTCGCGCTTTATCTTCTTTTCCAGCGTTTTCTTCTCCCGCGTAAATGCCTTCTCTGAAATGGTTCTTGTCGGAGGCATTGCCGCTTAAAGCATGAAAGTACCCTCAGGACCGGCTCGGTATAGTTTCTCCAAAGTCCTCCCTAAGAGCTAATTTATATCAATATGTGCGGAATATAGGATTATACCTATTTTTTATAGGCATATTAAGAACTAAAAAAGGAGAGAAAGATATGAAAAAAATAAGCATAAATAAGTACCCGAAAATTTTGTTAGAAGAAGTAAACGGAGGATTTGAGTATCTTTACGGAAAAGAGCAAGATAAGGTTACTAATAAATATTAATTGATACATTACTGACAAAAGAGTTATCATAAGAAGCTAAAAAAGACTTCAATCGAATCACAGGATTAGATAAAGAGGTTATTGCTGTATTCTACACTCACGGGCATGGAGACCACTGGGCGGGAGTCAAAGCCTGGATTACTGAAGAGGGTGCTCGATCAGGAATAGTTGATGTTACTGAAACATTTGATATGCGTAATAGCGGGCTGTGTGGAAGAACCTGCACATGTTCCAGCATAAAACATGGCGGGCAATGTTGAACTCGGAAGATGTACCCTAGCAGCCTAATTGGGTTAAAGCTATAAAAGGATGAAAATATTTTTATCTATAAAGGATACACCGGAGAATTAAATGGCGATAGAATATGCAAATGCTCTGATGGAATACATAAAGAGCGAAGAGGATGAGCACAGGCTGAGAGTGATCGAAATGTGCGTGAAAAAGATGTTGGAGCGGGAATTAATTGAGATCAAGGCGAAGCTGGAGAAGTATGAAAAATTGGAGGCCCGTTTCATCAGTAGATACAATATGGATTTCACAGAATTTGAAAAGAGATTCACGGAGGGGAAATTCCCAGAAGATTCAGACATGGATTATGTTGAATGGTATGCCGTGCATGACGCATACGAGCAGTGGAAAAAAAAACATGACCTTCTTGAGGGAGTCCTTCTTAGATGATAGAAGACTACTTCACGGAAATCGAGAGCTTGTTGATAGCCTCACCCATTGTTTTAAGTTTCAAAACATCAAAAGAGAAGATAAGTGAAGATAGAGGATGGATAAAAGGCTCTGTCATCTTTACAAATGGGACTCAAATGCATTTATTCGAGTATGTAAAAATTGATAATTCGCCTTGCATCATTAAATATGCGTATCATTGGCAGAGAAAAGATGGAAAACTAATAAAAAGGTGGGATAATGCTCCTCATCATAAGGGACTCGAAACTTATCCTGACCATATTCATGTCGGCGAGAGTGTTTATTCACATGAGAATATGGATATTAAGCGTGTATTGGATATTTTAGAAGAAGAGTAGCATCGAGAAGTTTTATAAAGAGATATACCAAAACAATCACACATCACTTTGAGCCCGCAAGCTCCTGCAAGGGATTCCAAATTTCATCGCTCTAATAAACGCATTATCTAATATAACCTCGAGCACTAGAAAATAGTGACACTATAAGCACAGCGCCAATTATCGCAGTACCTAAGGAAGACCCCATTGATTTCATTGTCTCTGCGACTCCGGACACTTCCCCACGCTCTTCTTCTTTTACCGGAGACAATGTTATGTTAGAAAGTCGGACAAGCATTAATCCAATGCTAAGTTTTTTTGTTCTCGTGCTTTCTCTTGTGGATAGTTGCTCGCAAAAAAAGGCGGGTTTGAAATTTGAGTATATTTCACTATAAAAAATCCTTTAGAATATCCCAAGCTTCTTGAGCGTCAGTATATTCTGCACCTGCAAGTTGAAAAGGGGTCATCCAAACCTTTTCATCGTCAATTTTGAATTTTCTCCCCCTAAACAAATTATAGGTTATCATCTGAAGAGGCTGTCCCACAATTACCCAACAACCAATAGAAATTATACAAAAGTACAAAAATCTAAAAAAACGCTTTCTTTCTAACTCAATGCACATTTATAGCCAGACTTTTCTCAAATTGCAAAAATACCACTTAGAAGAATGCATATCTTAGTTCCAACCGGAATTAAACCGAAAGGTTTTTATTATGGCATGCACAACTATTCTTTAGTTATAAAAACGAGGTGATTGTAACGGATGGCGATACGAAGCGATAAAATAGGGCAATCTTGGCTATTGCCCCCTGCTGTTAGTGAACTCATACCAGAAGACCATATTTGCAACTTGGTAGAGGTAGTAGTGGATAACATGGACGTTGGTGAAATTGAGCAGAAGTACAGGTCCGGACCGGGCAATCCTGCATATTCTCGGCGGATGTTGCTAATAATAGTGATAATGGCGTCTGCTGATGCCATTTGGTCCTCGAGAAAGATAGCAAAGCTAGCTCATGAGAATGTAGTGTATATGTATCTAACAGGGCATGAGAAGCCCGATTTCCGAACGATATGCAATCTAATTTTAAAAAGGAGTGTGAGGGACTAATTGAAGCAGCGTTCAAGGAAACCGTCACGATTGCTAAAGCAGTAGGAATACTTAACTTGGGGCACATATCAACCGATGGTACCAAGATGAAAGCAAATGCTTCAAACAATTACACGCTGAGTAAGGAAGAGATAGAGAGGATAAGAAGAATAATAGCGAGAGGGATTGCGATAGATAAAGAGGAGGACAAGCTCTACGGAGATAAGAGAGGTGACGAGCTGCCACCCGAACTCAATACACCGGAGAAGATTCGTGAGAAGAATCTGAGGGTGATGTGGGGTAAATTAGGTGGTAGTGTGGCTGCATTATGTAATATTAAGGGTTTGGTAGCTAATTTTGCATCTAAGGTGAGAATTCTTTAGGATTTTATTCGTATTAACTCCTGGAGTGTCATGAATTTCCGATTTATGTTGATTTACCGTCATTGTCTTTATGTACAATAAAGTTCTATAATTTATTTGTGGGACAGCCTCTTTAGGTTCTAAAACAATCAACGCTACCTGGAGAAATGCATTAAAAATTGATGGTGATATTTCATTAATTCAAAAAGTTACTGCAAATGTTGAAAAACAAAATCTTGATTTTGAAGTTGCAAACAAATAATATTGAGCTTTTACGGCTAAGAATTGGATAGAGACTTCGGAGGCGCTCTGCACCAACTATCGGCGGAGGCAGTTCACCTCCAAAGTCTCGCTCGCGGCACTCGCTACGACATCTATGCCTCTTCTGCTGCCTCCACACACGCAGCGAGTTCTTCGCCTACACCCATCAGAGCCTCTGGTGAGATCAACCCTTGGGCAAGCAGTACACCGTTGGCATTTATGATCGCTTCTTTCAATTCAAGCGCCCAGATATGCTCGAACAGGACTATGAGGGCCGAACTGTCAGGTGGCAAATCATCCGCTAACAGCTTTATGTCAGATGATGAAAGCCCCAAATCCCTTTCTGCGACTGCAACCGCCCCTTCTAATGCGCCAGCTACGGCACCTGCCTCGCCTGCAGCACCCAAGCCGATCAAGCCCCCTATGACTGCACCAAAATGCATAGCTTCCTCTTTGGTGAGGTCTGTCGTTTCCATCGTTGTGATTCTCCCACCTTCATCTTTGGCGACAAAGAGAAGATCTATCACCCGGATGCTGCCATTCTCTCTCACTGCTCGCAATTTCTCTACTATCTCGCTCGTTACGCTACTACTATCAAATCCTATGACCGTCAATTGCAACGGTCCTATTGTCTTCATAACATATTCCTCCTTTGTATTATATATGGCGCCCCTTTCGGCGCTATGCCAAATATTATTTGTGTATATATAAAAAGCTTTTTGTGTTTTTTTTTTTGGCGTATGAAGTAAAATAAATTGGATTCAAAATAAAATTATGTGGCTACGAGCGTTTAAACAGAAGAAAAGCGAGATCACGACTATAGCTGCGAAGAATTCAAAACCCAAAACCTTATATAGTGCCTCGTAAATATAATACTATTAGTCTAATTCGCAGGCGGGGAACTCCCGCAAGCGATAAATAGGAGGTAAGAGACAAAAATATAGCGGGTAAAAGGGTATTGGTAAATGGAGTAACTACAATTTGTGATATAAAGATATGATATGGTAAAGAATATTGGAATAGAGAGTTTAGTTTGTTTGAGCAAACATCCGGATTTTGCAGGGCGTATGTACGATATGAAACAGCTAGTAGCAATTCCGGATGAGGAGGAAAAAAAAAATGGATGAAATGAAAGGGATGGAGCAATGTATTTTAGCACAGGAGTCGTGGGCATTGGCAGTAGAAGGCGTTATTGCCCTGATCATCGGGTTTTTGATTCTATTCTGGCCGCCCGCAGTGGTTTCTATAACCATCGTCGTAGGAGCATTTGCATTTGTATGGGGTATCTTCGCTCTTGTCTCTTCGATAAAAGCGGATAAAGGGCGCCGCTGGGTGCTAATCCTTGAAGGCGTGTGTGGTATCATATTTGGGCTAATCATCCTGTTTTGGCCTGGGATTAGTACAGTAGTATTAATGTGGCTTATCATGATTTGGCTAGTGGTTACCGGTATATTCAAGATAGTCGGAGGTTTCGCGCTACCGAAAGGAGATGCTAGTAAAGGGCTGCTAATAGTGAATGGGTTTTTAGCGCTAATCATTGGTGTGCTGCTACTTTGTCTTCCGTTTATAACGGCGGCGATTACAATGGCCATTCTAATCGCGTTTTACGGTATTTTTGGCGGCATAACGCTTATTTCGCTCGCTTTCGTAGCGAAGAGCGCACGGGGACAAACAGCAACATAAAGCATGGGATAACCGTGATTAGAACTAGATAAGGGGAGGGGTAAGCAAAAAATAAACACCCCTACAATATTTTTTTTTGCTTTTTAGTTTATTTAGTGCCTAGAACTTTACTGAAACTGCTCCTTACGACTGATTGCTGGCTGGTGCTTCTGCGTCACCCAAATAAGGTGTTCCATTCACGAATATAACTGGAACTACTACCTGGTATTCATAAGTAAATGTCCAGCATGAAGTACATGGTCCTGGCTTCAAACCC
The DNA here is from genome assembly GCA_003336485.1 of Candidatus Methanophagales archaeon. Taxonomy (GTDB): domain Archaea; phylum Halobacteriota; class Syntropharchaeia; order Alkanophagales; family Methanospirareceae; genus Methanophaga. The sequence continues at coordinate 12,330 of QENH01000159.1, read as the reverse complement.
ACAAACGTAAGGTTAAAAGGCGTTGGACCTGCATTATACCAGTCGGAGTTCTCAATAAATTCTCTGGCTATTTTCTCACTACTGTCATTAATCGGGCACTCACCGGCAGTCCATGCGTTCACATTTCCACTGCTACATGCCGTGCATTTGTTACCGTATGTTATCCCATCATCCCCACAGACAGGGTCGTATTCTTGCGTACACACCTCCGCCTGTTTCTCTTCCTCAGTGCAATTAACCCAGACTGCTGTGGAGCACTCGCCGACTGTCCATGCGTTCACTTCGCCACTACTACATGCCGTGCATTTGTTAGCATATGTCTTGCCATTATCACCGCAGACCGGGTTGTAATCTGCCGTACACATATCCGCTTGTTTCTCTTCCTCCGTGCAATTAACCCAGATACTACTTTGATCTGTTCCATTCGAGTCGGGCGCCGGGTCAGGTTTGTCACTGGTATCTACTCCAAGTGCGGCTACCATATAGCCCGAAAGGACGATGAGTCCTATGGCCAAAACTATTAGAAATTGCTTTTTCATTTTTTTCACCCCCTTCTATTATAACAGTTTGTTATTTACTTTCTAATTTCAGATAGTTTCTTTTTATATATAACTGTAGAGTCCCGAAATTATTTCGTCAAGAAGCTTAGCTTCACCTCAACTTATGGTGAAGCTAACAGACAAAAAGATCAAATGGGCAGTTGAGCAGGTAATCAACAAAGGTGAAAGCACAGAGTTGGTTGCAGCGATATATGGTGTCTCTAGGAGAAGAATACAGCAATTGGAGGAGTATTATGTGGAAACATGGGAATATCCTATGCCTGATAAGAAAAGAAGGGCGTAAGTCGTGATGCATTTATCAGGAAAATGAGATGTGAGAACACCCTTGGAATGTTCATCGAGTGGAGTGAAAGGGTGGTAAGTTTATGAATAAGAAATGTCTTATGAATAGTAAGCGAAATAATATTAGGACTCTCCACTGTATCCTGTATCGTAACAACGAAAAAAAACAAAAAAATATTGAGAAGGGGTGTTTATTTGCAACCCCTTCCTTTATCTTATCTAGCTTTGAATTACTGTTATTTGTTGCTTGTTGCTACCCTGTTTGCATATGCTTGCGCTTGCTCCACTCCGCACCGGCGAGGCAAATAAGTATTATGCCGGCGATAACAGCGTAAATACCCAATAATAAGGCTAGGACTTCCAATCCTTCTAGTGCCGGGAGTGCGATTAGCAGCACGCCGACGACTAGCGAAATAATACCGAGACAAATGTCTAGCCATCTACTATGATCTTCCGGCGGTTGTCGAATGGCATGCACAATCCTGTATATACCGTAAAGCACTAGCCATATCATTAGCAACCAAAGTAGTACCGCAATAGTACCTATCGGCCATGCAAGGAAGATGCACCCCACTATGATACCTAACAGTCCCCCTGCTATTAGTACTCCGCGCTGCCCTTTTTGCGATCCAATCAGGGCGATAAGTGCGCATATTCCCGCTACAAGTACAAATATACCGACGATCCAGGTTAGCGTAACCAGTGTCATTCCCGGCCAAGCTAAAATCAAAGCGCCGATAATTAGTGCTAGAATGCCTTCCACTGCCGTTGACCACGGCTGACGGCCCAAATACAGATCCTCTTCACTCATAACTTTAGCCCCTCCTTAAAACTTGTCACACTCTGCCCCATATCTTCCATACTAACAGCAAAATCGGGTGCCATTACTCCATCCTCCAATTCTATTCCATTTTTCATTCTTCTATATCCCCTCCTGTGTCTTAAAGCCGCTAAGGTGTTATTAGCAACCTTGCGATTTCTTCCGCATATAACCTCTGTAACGTATAGCTACATATAAGCTTTTCGGTAGTTTCAGCATCGAATGTGTTATATACTTTTATTTAGACTGTAGAGAAGCGAAACCGTAAAAAAAAATCGTGAAGCATTTATATATATATGCGGGTGTGTGTATGGTAACAAATAGGTAAAAAAATGCCCGTAAGACGAGCTGTTAGAAGAGGAATACGACGAACCGCACGTAGAACCAGTCGGCGTATGCTACGGCGACGTGCTGTGGTAGGTGGCATGGTGACTGTTGGTCTAGCTAGTGGCAGCATGGCTAAAATGAGCCAAGCAGATGCTCAGAAAGTTGAACAGGAAACCGGTAAGAAACTTGAAGACTTGTCAGAGGAAGAACTGGGAGCAGTCGAGGAAAAATTAGGGATTACAGAACAAGAAATAACCGATGCAGACGAAGCCGCTCTAACAACGTAAAATAAAAGATAGATACTGGTTCATGAAATAGCGGGTGCGGGATGATGTCCTGCACTCTCGCATTTTTTTATTATATAGTTGTTCGGAATTACAGAATACCTGGGAATTTTTTGGGCTAGCTAACGCTAAAATTACCTCCGCCCTTCCTTACACCTGACTTAAACGGTAGGTAGTTGGGAAGGTAAAGAAGCACTTCGTCTCAAGTCCTAATAGCTCAGTCAATCAAATTTTTCATTGTCCCAACAACTGTTTTTTCTTGGCTTGAAATTCCTCATCTGTGAGGATGCCCTTATCATGGAGCTCGGCCAGTTTTTCCAGTTCGTCGAGATAATCCGAGTTATCAGCGACTTCCTGTTCTGGTGGCACATCGCCTTCCGGCTCTGAGCCGCCTTGCATCATAACCATTTGCCGTCGGGATGTCCGCCTGGCGGTCCGCCGGGCTACGCCTCTGAAACCTGCCATAGTATATTACCTCCTGAGAAACGATTGAATCACGAGGATAAATAACTTGCATGAGTGTTCGGTTAAGCCCACTTTGACTTAAGTTATATATAATTCTGAAATCCCCGGTAGTTTCATATATCTTTTATACCCATTAACCACCCCACCATTTCCAATTTAATCCATTGTTACGATGTAACACGTTAAACACTCCTTGTATTTGGCCTGAAACCACCTACAATAGGCCTTTTCTCATTTTAATAGCTAATTCGCGCACTTTCTCAAAGTCCTTATCCTTCTGGGATTTGAAAAATGCGTGCAGTATTATTCGCACCACCTCAGATTTTGTCAGTTCAATGTCTTTCGAGTTACTCGCAATGTATTCCACGCGCTCTGCGATAAATTCATCTACCCTTGTTAGTATCACTTTATCCTTTTTCATTCGATTGTTACATTGTAACAAATGATATATAAGCCTTTAAACGTTCAAATCTAACAAATTAACCCTAAAGAAACAACATCTGTTTTTGCAAATATACAGTTATCTTGGTATGTTTAAATAGAATAGACATACAAATCCCCTTAACCGAACACGCATGAAATAGCTTGTGGTATCTCTGAGCTGAATTTTTCTCTCCCCCCTCCCTTCTCCCTTCCCCCTTTACATAGCGACATTCCGGATGAACAGATAGACCGCCAACCATTCATAACCGGCGTAAAAACAACGGCTAATTGGGGTCCCAAATCCCAAAAAGTGCAAAAATTAGTGTGCTAAAACTAATATTGGGCATGCTTACGAACACACACACACACACACACAAAAACTGAAAAGCTTTTATACTCCAAATATTTTATAGCCTTATTATGAAAATATCTGTGGGCCTCGTTATATCGTGGATACTGAAGGCACTTATGGTGCTGTTGATACTTATGGCTGTCGTGAGAGGGATGGGGAGCATGGTCTTTGGCGGTATTATTGCCCTAATTCTTTGTATGATACCAACATTAGTAAACTGGAAGTGGAAGGATACAGTGCCTATGGCAATTGAGATTTTGGTTACACTTGCGTTATTGATACATATTGGTGGCGAGGTTACTGCCGCATATTTCATAATGCCACATTATGATACGGTTGCGCATTTTACTTCTTCTCTTCTTATTGCCTGTATTGCATTTGTCGCTATTTATGCCTTAGATCGATACTGGGGTGGACTCTCGATGGACATATATGTTATGGCTTTCTTCGTTGTCATAATGTCGTTGGCGATAGGTGTAATCTGGGAATTCATGGAGTGGGGAACAGATCTATACACCGGAAGTTGGGCACAACGGGGTAATCAAGACACAATGAGCGACTTGCTTGTTGATGCGCTAGGCGGAATAGTTATGGCTATAATTGGTGTACTGCTAGTAAAAAGGGGCAAGATGGACAAGGCGACAGAAGGCATAGGTAAACTGATTGAGCCAACGGGACAAAAGAAGAAAGTGTGATTACTGGCAGAAAAAATTTCAAAGGGAGTAATTAATATGAAAAAGAGGAAAACGATTGTTTTTGCGGCTATTGCAATGGCGATCTTAGTGACGGTAATGTCTATGGGGTGCGTGGAAGGGCCTGGGGGAGATGTGGAAGACCTGAAAGATATGGGAAAAGATCTGGAAGAAATGGAAGAAGCAGAACAGATGAGTTTTGACGAAGCAATAGCGCATATCGAAGCGGAGAAATACGAGACCGTTGCGGGTTTTGACGGATCAATAGCGGTGATTGAGGCGACTAAAAATGTGACTGCTAAGGCTTATGACAACTTAATAGATGGGCTTATTGTGGGTAAAGAAGATCTCGAAAGCCGTGGTGTGGATATTGATGAAATAAAAGCGTGTAAGCAGATCGAGAATATAAAACGTGAATTCGAAAGAACTATACAGCAAATAGATCGGAATGCCGAAGTGGCTGAACTGGAAATCAACGCGGTAGCTACTGGATGTAGTGGTAAAACAGAAAGCGTAGTCGAAGAGGCTGGGAAGCATATCACTAAGGATTTTGAGAAGATAAAAGCGGGATCTTGCGACTGAACCGAACCAAAAGCGAGAGTCAAAGAAGCTAAGCTCGCAGGACAACGTAGGAAAATCAGGGAATGTAAGTAAACCAGAATTACAAAAGCAGTAATCGCATTTTTAATAGGTTTACGCTCTTTGTCAAATCAAAAGAAGCAACACTGCATATAAAATCACCGCGACCAAAGATCCAATAATGTGTGATGTTTCCATAGCTATCTCTCTATTTCTAAGTTTAAGATCATACTCATATAAATGATACATTGCATATTAATTATAGATCCGTAGTAATTGCTCAAAATCTTGTGGATTTTGAGCTATTAATTGCAAAATGCAAAATATAAAATGGGAATGGGAAGGGGCTATTTTGACTTTAATTTTTAAGCGCCCTTTAACGCCATTTGTTGAATATTGACTTTTGCACTTTGCATTTTAAATTTTGCATTATCTGCTCAAAAAGCCATAGGTTTTTGAGCAGATACGATCCGTATTGATATCTCCCCAAAAATAGTAAAAATAACCGAAAACCTTTTATATAGCACCCGCCCTTTCTTTTTGTTGCACATCCTAGAAAAAAGTAAAACAAGACAAAACAAAGGGGAAGCGAAACAGAGATGAGAAACGGCAAAAGTACAGTTGGGGACGCGAAAAGTTCTTCCATGAGCTGGGGCCCTCTTATAGTTCTATGTATCGCATTTTTTATTCTGGTCTTTGACACAACAGCAATGAGCGTTGCAATCAATGATTTAGTTGTAGATCTGGATACTACTATTAGTACGGTCCAGGCAATAATGGCTATTTACACGTTAGTAATGGCATCCACTATGCTGATGGGTGCTAAGCTTGGTGATATGTACGGCAGAAAGAAAGTTTTTCTAATCGGGGTGGCAGTATATGGGGTAGGAACACTGACGGCTGCATTAAGTCCTAATGTGGGAGTTCTTCTCACGGGCTGGTCGCTTATTGAAGGATGTTCCGCTGCGGCTATGATGCCTGCAACAATGGCTCTTTTAGCAAGCTCTTATCCAAACCCCAAGCATAGGGCTACCGCTTTTGCGATCTATGGTGGAATTGGAGCGGCAGGTGCTGCTGTGGGTCCTATGTTGGGCGGTTTTATCATATCCTCTTTAAGCTGGAGATGGGTCTTCGCAGGTGAGTTGATACTGGTAGTGGTTATCCTGATCTGCTCACGTATGCTAAAAGAAGTAGAAATAGATGCTTCAAAAAGGCCGAGCATGGATATTATAGGTGTTATAATTTCCGCATTAAGTTTTGTATTAATCATTCTCGCATTCTTGAATGCAGGATCTGGCCTTTCAATAGTACCCGTCATGTTAGTGCTTGGCATCATCCTGTTCGTGTGTTTCAAATTATGGACCGAGCGAAGAAAAAGGCAGAATAAAACGCCATTGCTTGATTTTGAGATCTTTAAAAGCAAGACGTTTTCCTTTGGCAATGTTGCACAGATGACACTTAATCTGGCATTAATGGGTACTATGTTTATTTTACCTGTTTATATGCAACAGGTCCTCCACTATACGGCAGTGGAAACGGGTATTTATCTCATACCCTATTCATTTTCTATTTTAATTATTTCTTTTGTTACAGGTCCTATAAGTCAAAAGTACAATAATAAGTATCTACTAATATTCGGTATTATCATTGCTGCTATTGGTGTTTTCGTTTTACAGAATTTGTTCTCAGGTCTGGAAATAGTAACCGGGTCGGATTTAGCTATTGGATTAGTTATCTATGGTGTTGGTATAGGATTTGTTTTAGCACTTCTTGGCAATATGCTCATTTCTGCCGTTTCTGACGATAAACAAAATGAAGGATCTGGTATGATTAATACAGTAAGAAATTTAGGAAATTCAATGGGGACCGCATTAATTGGTACTGTGCTTGTAGCATTTATGTTTAGTGGCATTGCAACAGGAATAATGACTTCTGATGTTATACAGGTGGATGAATCTAAAGAAGAGATAATAGAGGGGTTGCAGGATTACGCACAAAAAATGGAAGGGGAACATGCAGAGATAGACCTGTCCCAATATCCGGAAGAGAAAGTGAATGAATTTAAAAGAATCGTGTATTCGGCAACACAAACAGCAATGAAGCAGTCCTTTTTGGTGATTTTTATTATTTTAGTGGTTACGTTGGTATTTGCGTTTTTTATACCGGGTAAAAAGAAGCGGTGAAGTGCTTCAAATATATACCAAAAGACCTAATTTGACATTGTCAAATTACTCCTGAGATTACGAATATCATGGTAACTAATTTACCTAGTGTCGTTGTCGATGTTAGATCACCATAACCTATCGTTGCTAATGTGATTGTATATAAAGTACAAGTTCTAACTATTTAGGACGCAGATTTACGCAGAAAACTATTTCCTCAAATTATCAAATTTATAAACTCGATAGAAGATTCTAATAATCTCCTCCGTCAACTAAACCATCAAAATATTTAAAATCCTGATTATCTGCGTTCATCTGCGTCCGATTATCAAAAATTATTCTTTCTTGTACCAGTCATTGACCATATCCTCCCGCTCTTCTTTGATTACAAAACTAAAGATCATCAAGATCAAAGACAAAAAACCCCCTCTTTTTTAACTGGTCCTTGCCTTCTATCTTCCTTGCCACAATACCAAAGTACTCTTTCCTCTTACCATTATTCCAGTCAACAAAGCCCGATTTGCCCATCAACTCACGTAAAACACTTTCTGCCTCTTTTAGTCTTAGATCGCTCCACTTGCATTCAATAAATAATATCTCATTGTTTTGTTCATTCAAACCAACTATATCAATTTCCTTATCTTTATGCCACCACCGCCCTATTTTTGACAATGAAAGATCGCATGGGATTTGCCGTTTGATAAAAAGCTCCAAGGTAAGAACCTCAAACATATGCCCGCAATATCGCGGGAACTCTTTTTTGATCATAGTCAGAACCTCATTTTCCCTGTTGGCTTCCAGGTCAATCCGGTTTGGATAAATGTATCGGAACCAGAAATTAAAGTACGGGTCTGAAATGAAATAGAGCCGTTTTTTATATTTTGAAGACGCAGTAACAGGGGCCTCATCTTTTAATATATGCAGTTTGCACAGCACATCAAGGTATTTTGAGACCATGCTTTTATCAAGTCCGGTGTAATTGCATATTTCGCCAAGCCTATTATACCCCAACGCAATAGCTTTAAAAATGAGTTTATAGTTCTTCGGTTCCTTGAATTCTGCATTCAAAAGATATTCGATCTCTTCGGATAGATATGTACCTTTTTTTATCACATTGTTTTGCACATTATCCCATAATGTCAATTTAGCATCGAATTTTAACAGGTATTCGGGTACTCCTCCAACTATAAACCAGGTCATCATCAGATCTTTTTTGGAATATGGTAAGAATTCATTGAGGTATTTTAAATCCAGTGGCTGCACCTGCCACTGTCCTGTTCTTCTTCCATATAATGGACTTCCATAGCCCAGAACTTCCGACTCCATAACACTTACAGATGATCCTGATAATATCAGCATAACATTCTCGTTTTTCATATTGAGTTCCCAGATCTTCTGAAAAACCGATGATATAGCTCTATTGCTGTGCACAAGATAGGGAAATTCATCGATAACAATAACGACTTTTTCAGTTTTTGCCTGTTCAATGAACCATTTATGTCTGAATAAACTCTCAAATATTATGATCCAGTCCGGGAATTCGATCTTTTTAAAATTATCGTCACCTATCATTCTGCTTATCCTATAAGAAAAGTCCTTGATGTTGGATCTATCTCCTTCTTTTGAAGCCAGATAGTATATCCCATTCTTATTTTCCATGAATTTCAGGATAAGTTCTGTTTTACCCACTCTTCTTCTGCCGTATATTACTATAAACTCAGGCGATCCGGTTGTGTATCTTGATTGAAGAAATTTCAGTTCATCTTTCCGGTCTATAAATTTTCGTTGATACATAAGTATTATACCTCCCTATCAACATAAAAAGTTATCCCTTTATATTATTCCTGCATCTTCACTTGTATCAACCGTCATCATGTTTTTCAATTTTGACTTCTTTAAAAGCAAGACGTTTTCCTTTGGCAATGTTGCACAGATGACACTTAATCTGGCATTAATGGGCACTCTGTTTATTTTGCCTGTTTATATGCAGCAGGTCCTTCTCTATACTGCAGTGGAAACCGGTATTTATCTCATACCTTATTCATTTTCTATTTTATTTATTTCTTTTGTTACAGGTCCTATAAGTCAAAAGTTTATTTGTATGATTTGTACCAGCGCTCATATTCTTTATCGCTGCCTCGTAGGGCACGCCTAGGCTAATGTTCATAACATCACCTCACGTATAATAAATGAACATTGAAGCATATAAATAACGTTCATTATTTCTGGTTTTGGCTGCCGCCATTTATAGTTTCAGTCGAAAATTCATTTTACCCGCGGTGACGCTAATGATGATTCTTGGCGCCATTGCCGGTATTATTCCTGTTACTATTTCTGATTCTGAGAATCTATATTTTGTTCGGCGCTATTTTAGCGGCTACCGATCCGGTCGCAGTAGGTGCTATTTTCAAACGATTCCCAATACCACACCGCCTAAATGTAATTATAGAATAAATATATAAAACTAAACTACATATTAGATAAGTCAAATGCCCATCAAAAAAAACGAGTGTTTATGGAGATCTTGAGTAGGTGTGTTTTGAAATGACTGATACGACCGGAATAACAGGAAAGAAAAAAAAGGATCTACGTGGACCCAGCCCTTTACATTATTTCGGCCGGCTTGTGATGAAAATAACTGGCTTGTTATTCATTCTTTTGGCTGCGATTACACTCGTTTTTTCCTGCTATGAGCTAATAAAATTCCTTATAGATGGCGGAATAAATCCAATTGCTATGTTTGTTCATATTGCCGAATATTATTTAATCACCGTCACTTTTACCCTCGTAGGACAGGCGGTCCTGAATCTTAGTCGCTCCCAGGATCCAAAAACAGAAGACCTGGGAACATTAAAGGAGAGTCTACTTGCAATGGTCGTGTCAATTTCCGGTGTCGTCTTCATAGAGATGATTCTCGAAAACAAGTCACCAGCAGAGTTGGGTATAGATATTCTCTATGTGGGCGTGGCAATTGCAAGTGTTGCAATTGCACTGGGCATTTTTATCCGCCTGGGTATGCATAAGAAGGTAGAAGAGGAAAGGGATAAGGAATAAGGCGAAAAAAAACCCCCCACAAATTCTTATAATCCTAAGGTGTCCGAAATGAAGGAAAAAACAATTAATATTATTTTAATTGCCGCAGTATTAATTTTGATTTTATTTTCAGCCGGTGTTAAAATACATTCGACATCCACTTTTTCTGACATAAGCGATTGGAATTATCAGCAATTGGATAAGATAAATAGCACCGACAACAACTTTTCATTTATTGTTTTAGGTGATAATAAGAACTCCGTAACAGTATTTGAGAAGTTAATAGAAAAGGTAAATAAAGAAGATGCATTATTCGCTATTGATATTGGCGATTTAGTTTTTAATGGTGAGAAGCATAGATTCAACTTTTTTATTAATCAAATAAAGACGCTAAACAAACCGTTGTTAACTGCGATTGGTAATCACGAGTTAATGGACGAAGGTAGAGGTAATTATTATGATATGTTTGGCAGATTTTATTATTCTTTTACTGTTGGCGAAAATTATTTTATTGTTCTCGACGATGCCGATTCAAAAAATATTGACCCCTGGCAGATGAATTGGTTAGAAAACGAGTTACAAAAAAGCACGAACTATAGCAATCGGTTCATATTTATGCACGTGCCTCTTTTTGATCCGAGGAAAGGCGAACGTGCAGAGGGGCATAGTATAGATGATTTAGAATTTGCAAATGAATTGAATGGCTTATTTGATGAGTATAACGTAACCATGCTCTTCTGTTCTCATATACATGCCTATTATAACGGGACGTGGGGCAGAACACCGTATATCATAACCGGTGGTGCGGGAGCGGAATTGGTTGGAAATGACCCGAACCATGATTTTTTCCATTACATTAAGGTGAAAGTATCGGAAGACGGAATCAAATACGAGGTTGTAAAACAAAAAGGCTCTGAGTTTGAAATAATGGCCAGATGGTCTTATACCGTCTGGCTATACATTTATGCTTTTTTCGACATCAATGGCATATATCTATTTATAGCTTTGAGTTGGATTTGTTTAGGATATTACATTATCTTTGTAAAAAAGAAATGGTTGATTTGGAACTATAGAAAGAAGAAGTAACGGTGATGACACAAAAGGAAGAGAAGATGGAAGATGGGCGTGCGGAAAGCAAAGATGCAATCAATAGTTCAGATAGCGGGAGGATATGGCAATGAAGGGCGTAAAAACGAGCCTAAGAGGTACTAAAGATCTTGACTATTATGTATTACTTTCTTTTGCAATTACGATAGTTATTGTTGGTACTGTCGTATTCCATCTACTAGAAAAATGGAGTTGGATAGATTCTTTCTATTTCACTGTCATCACATTAGCTACGGTAGGTTATGGCGATCTAACACCGACAACGCCAGTAGGCAAAATAGTTGCCGTGATATTCGTAATCTCAGGCGTAGGCATTTTTCTTGCTTTTCTTAATAAAATAATGGAACGACGTGTTGAACGACGTGAAAAGCGATTAGAGGCAATAAGGAGTAAAAAAAAGTGAGTTTTTCGCTAACCTCAAGATTATACACTTCTAAATTATATAACCTTTATATATTGAAAACTCAATCAACTTTAATGTGGCGACTCATGAGGGGCTTGGGCAAGGCTCGCCCGGAAACTCATGACGAGCATAGCATATGGGGCGCACAGTAAAGTAATATGGATACAACAACGTTGGTCGGATTTCTTTGTACTTGTTTGGGGGGATATTTTGCCATTATGAATCCAATCGCCAATACCCCCATTTTCATTAGTTTGACCCAAGGAGATGATGCAGCAACAAAGAAAGCAGTTGCGCGAAATAGTCTTCTGTTTGCATTTGTGCTTATTGCCGTTTTAAGCTTTGCCGGTAATTTTATATTTAAGCTATTTGGCATCACTCAGCCGGCGCTGCAGATTACCGGTGGGATTATCATCTTTATAATTGGCTATCATATGTTGCAGGGGTCAGGTTCTAAAGTCCACACACCAAGTGATGAGGATATAGAATCAAGCCGTAAAGCGCGACTCAGTGTTGCAATTTCACCACTAGGAATTCCTATATTAGCAGGTCCGGGCACTATTGCAGTGGCAATGGGTTATGCAGCCGGTTTTGAACTGATAGATGTTATCCTCTCTCTGCTGGCTTTTGGGGTGATCTGCGGGATTACGTATCTCTGCTTTCTGGGATCCGAAGAGATCGTCGAACACTTGGGGGAAAACGGTCTCAACGTGATAACGCGTTTGATGGGTTTATTCTTAGCTGCTATTGGCATGGGTATGATTCTGAGCGGTCTTGGCGCAGACATCCATATATTTATAGCGACTCTTTCTTAACTTTTCGGTTTGTTCTATAATACGTG
>QENH01000002.1 GCA_003336485.1 Candidatus Methanophagales archaeon | reverse complement strand
ATTAAGTGCACCTCATTTATCTGTACACTATCCAAGGACTTCAGATGACGTATCAGGAGAAAACTTTAGATGGTTTATGCAAAATAAACAATATGGAAAGGAGCCCTTACGAATCGCATCTGAGGATACCGCAGGTTTTCCTTTAAACTTTAGTACAACGAGAAGAAACAAAAGAAGGTACTGAGGGGGAGTAGAAGAGATTCTAAGTGGCTTGTGTCCCTATTTATTAAGTTTCGCAGTGATTTTATTCCCTAAAGTTAGCCCAAATAGGATTGTATTTCCGATTATCCAAGCTCGGATTAGTAAAATCATTTGAATCAAGTATCTTTAAAGGTAAATAGTATTCCTCAGGTTTATTTTCCTCCGTTATACTGATTTTAGAGAATATAGAAACTAACTGCTCCTCTTTAGTCTCCTTTTCTTCTTCGCCAGAATCTCTATCAGCTTTTTTGAGTATTTTTTCAAAGAAATTTAGTTATCTCAATGCGATCACAGGAGATTTCATAATTCTCTTAACCTTTCCACGACTCTACCATGCTCTTCAATCAAATAATAAGCCTCTATTCCTGCTTTTCGGCTATTTTTTACCATCGTTTTATCGTTTGAAATGATGAAAGAGTCAATTAATTTAGCAGTAGCAATAAAGTAGGCATCTATAGCACGTGGATGAACTTCTAACGATAGTTCTCTTGCAATCGCGAATATTTCGCCTTCCTCAAGAAAATTTATACTTCTCGTGACTTGTAATGCGTTTTCTACCATTTCTTTTGATAAAAATCTTCTTAAGATGCTCATGAACTCTACAATGAATATTTTAGGGTTGTATATCTCTATTTCTCTCTCTTCCACAAGTTCTATAACTCTTTTTGCTTTAATCTTTCTTATTTCTTCAACAGGCAAAAACAAATCCCCTAAAACCGAGGTATCGAGCGTTAGCATTATCTTTCCCTCATTCTAATTAGAACTTCTAACGGATCCTCATTTATTTGAATACCTTCTTCTTTTTGCTTTTTCTCCAATTCTTCTGCAAGTTTTAATAATCCTTTTGGCTTAACGGGCTCTATTCTTATCTTCATTTTCGCGCTCTCTGGAAAATCTACCTTTTCCAGTGGTCTAAACACTCCGCTCTCATAAATTACCTCTATTTCTTTTGCCATGTTACCATATTAAAAACATAAATATTTAAACCTGAATGTATTTACGAATTATAAAAATGCCTTCACCACACCGAACCCCTGCGATACGCCCTTGCCCAACCCAAAGAACTCAGGTATCCTAAAATTCACCCTGAACTCGCCCGTGAAGCCTATCATAGGTACGCCCTTGTACTCTACTTTTTCATCGTCTAAACGCGAATGCACATATAGCTTTCTATCTACTACATAATCCAAACCCTTGCACATCGAAAGGATATTGCCCGCGAGGATACCGTTCAAAAACTCCTTCTTCTCGCGCCAATCGTTTATCCCTTTGTATCGTTCATAATTGGCGGGATTCAATGCGAGCCAATGCGTCACAAAAAACCTTTCTTTCAAAAAGAAAGCTTTACCAAAGAAACAAGGTTATTTTTGCTTCGCAAAAACTGCGTACATGTTTTTGGTGAAGTGCTACTTCACCAAAATAAACTTGTTTTGGATTAAACCTTTTTCTAAAAGGTTTGATGTTTCAATCCTTGTTTTCGTAGACCGCTTTTGCAACTCCGGATTGTCAGGAACCCTGTGAGCCTATGTCTACGTTTCAATCCTTGTTTTCGTAGACCGCTTTTGCAACAAATAAATACCGAGTTCATCCAGGCGACGGAAAAAAGTTTCAATCATTGTTTTCGTAGACCGCTTTTGCAACCAGTAGATTTTTATGACAGCGCCGATGGTTCTTATAAACGTTTCAATCCTTGTTTTCGTAGACCGCTTTTGCAACGTTGTGCGGTCGCATACATTGCGGTAAAGTGGTAAAAAAAGTTTCAATCCTTGTTTTCGTAGACCGCTTTTGCAACAGCTAACTTTTTTCCCCCTTTTCACTTTTAATGTATGTAGATAGGAGTATTTAAAACTTTCGATTTTTTTCGGTGTGTGTATCTCGAAATCCCCCGGTTTCATAAAATCTTGTTCCATGCAGCTATTTTTAGAATCGGACCGTTTTCTGAAGATATAAGCATTATGAGGTAGGTCTTATCTTGGCGATAGCCTTGACATCAAAATGCACTTTTAGAGGCTATCGCCAACACACTTTTGAGACGTCCTCGTACGACTTTGCACCCATTCCTGGTTTTTGCTCAGCTTTCACTCGATTATCATGGAAGAGCGGTTACAAATCGACAATGCCTCTATCAATATGCCTTTACAACCCCGAACCCCTGCGATACACCTTTCCCCAACCCGAAGAACTCGGGTATCCTGAAATTCACCCTGAACTCGCCCGTGAAGCCTATTAATGGTACGCCTTTGTACTCTACTTTTTCATCGTCTAAACGCGAATGCACATACAGCTTTCTATCTACTACATAATCCAAACCCTTGCACATCGAGAGTATATTGCCCGCGAGGATACCGTTCAAGAACTCCTTCTTCTCGCGCCAATCGCTTATCCATTTGTATCGTTCATAATTGGCGGGATTCAATGCGAGCCAGGGTGTCACGAATTTATAATGATTGTTCTCTCTACAAGGTCCGAACTCGGCGTTCATCTGCGTCATCTGTATGCTCTTTACTTTATACACGCTCTTGCCTAATTTCAACTCCGCTATCTCATCTGAGATTTTCTTTAGTATGTCAGCACCCTCTTCTATGCCTAAGACAAGAGGTGTGCCTTCTATTTGTTTGTATTGTATCCGCGGATATGTGTACAAATAGCCGGCTTCTTCTATGTGGTGGTGTAAAATAGGGTATTGTTTGAATCGGATGGCGATGTAGCCGCGTAGTTTGGATGCGAGTTCTTTTACGGGTCGGTCTGTGTTGAGGATTAGAACGAGAGTTTTTAGGGTCATGGTACATTATTTAAGTATTTAAATACCATAATAAATAATCAAAAATTAGATAGATATTGCAATGTATGGGCGGTAAGGTAATGAAAGCCATAACATTCGAATGTGAAACCATCACACCAATGTTCCTTGGTGGCGCAGATGGACGCACCCCAGAGCTAAGGCCACCGTCAATCAAAGGTCTGATGCGGTTCTGGTGGAGGGCAATGAATGCCCATCTGTCCCTTGAAGAGTTGAAAGAAGAGGAGGTAAAGATATTTGGGGGTAGTGGGACAATAGAAGGGCGAAGCAGGATAGTACTCAGGGTAAAAAGAGATAATAAACCGGAAGAAGGAAGCGATATAATAAGAGATTATAACTTAAATGCGGACTATAATAAACGAGAAAGAAGATTAGAGGGCGATAATGCTGGTACACGTTATTTATTATATTCAACCGTTTTAGGTAGTGGTAAACACTATATTAAAGATAAACAAAAATTTACAGTAGAGATAAAAAGTCAATACCTTGACGCTTTAAAGCAAGCAGTGGCTTCGTTTTGGGCATTAGTCTACCTAGGAGGAATAGGTACACGGGCAAGGCGAGGAGGAGGGAATATTGCCATTACAGATATTAAAGGTGATAAGAACATAATAGGTGAAACGGAACCTGATTTTATACTAACTGGCAGAAATTGTGATGAAGTGGCGGAATGGCTCACTCAGAATTATAACAAAGCAAAATCGATTGTGAATAAAAATAAGAGAACACAGTTTATTTCAGAGTATTCAAATTTATCCATCTCAAGATTTATGATTTCCAACAAGAGTTTTAAGGGGTGGAAGGAAGCTTTAAATGATGTGGGGCGTGATTTTGTCACTTTTCGCACAGACCCAAACAATAAGAGCGATATTTTTGGCACCGCAGCATTCGGATTACCGAGAAACCACATTGAGACCAGTAATAAAGATCTTAATCGGCGTAGCTCTCCTTTGATCTTTAAAACTTTAAAAGTCCGCAAGGACTATTATTGGTTAGTTTTACGGTTGGCGGGGGGATTTTTACCAGAAGATACCGTCTTAAAAGAAAAATACGGGTCTAAACTTCAGAAACCAAGTTATGAAATGCTTGATGAATTCTGGGGTATTCTCAAGAAAAAAGGAAGCGAGAGGGTATTATCCATTCCAGATAGATTAAAGGAGGTTAAGGCGAGGATTGAAAAGGAACTTTCACCGGAGAAAGTGATTCTTTTTGGATCAAAAGCAAGAGGGGATTTCCATAAAAAATCTGATATTGACATCGCTATCGAAACCGATAGAAGGATCGAACTTGCTAATATAGATGGTGCTATTGATATAATAAAACTTAGCAAGATTGATAAATCTTTTAAAGACAAAATCGAGAAGGAGGGAATAGTACTATGAATGATAGGCTAAAAAGGATCTACATTGATTTTGGGAAAGCCTTTAGTAATTTAGAAGCCGCTGCTAAAGGAGCAAAAACTGAGCTTGAGATTGATGGCACAATAAAAAGATTTGAACTTTGCTATGAACTCTCCTGGAAACTGATAAAAGAATTGTTAGCAAATCTGGGCATTATCTGTAAGAACCCTCGAAATTGCTTCAAACAAGCAGTTATCAATGATTTGATCAGGGATGAAGATATATGGCTAAACATGATTGAAGATAGAAATGAGCTTGTTCATATCTATGTATTTATAAAGTCACGAGAGATATTTGAGAATATTAAAAATAAATATCTTGAACCGCTTAAATGGCTTTTGGAAAAAGCAAAGGGGGAATATGAAAACGATTAAAATTGAGTGCAAGGTAATTACGCCAATCTTTTTAGCAGGTGCTGATGGGCAAACACCCGAGTTAAGAGCTCCATCCCTAAAAGGTGCAATGAGATTCTGGTGGCGGGCGATGCACGGGTATTTATCCGTAAAAGAGTTAAAAGAGGATGAATCTAAAATATTTGGCGGAAGTGGGGGTAAAGAAGGAAAAAGCAGTTTTTCTATTAAAATAAAAGAAATTGAAATACTAAACGGAGGGAGCTATCAACCATTACCGCATCATACAAATAATTGGTGCAATTCCGCCAAAGGCTGTAAATTTACTAGAGGTGGAAAGTGCACTAAATCATACAAATCTGCGTGTATAAGTGTTAATTCGAAGTTTGAAACAGAATTTCTATTGAAGGATCCATCAGTAGAAACTACTTTAAAGAATTTATTTATTTTAACTTCTATTTTAGGTGGACTCGGTAAAAGAACAAGGCGCGGTTTTGGATGTTTCAAAATATTAAAAATAAATAATAAGAATTTTTCAAATGACAATTCTTTAAACTCTATTTGTAATTTGTTAAATTCGATTTTAAACATTTTTGAATATACCAATAATATCGCTTTAAATAAGGAAGTTCACCCAACAGCCAATTATCCATACATAAAAGAGATAAGAATTGGAAAAGAGGATGATTCATGCGATGGTTTATTAAATACCATTGGACAAGCTTCTCATGATCATAATGACAATTCATTAGGCTTTGCCAGAGGCAAAAAACGATTAGCATCTCCTATTTACGTATCTGTGTTAGAAGATAGTCACGGATATAAACCTATTATCACAACTTTAAATACCGCATTTGAAAATAGTAATTGGTCGGTTAATGAGAATAAACAAAATGATTTTAAAGGAGAACTCTTATGACTAAATACTCATTTCTTTTTACTATTGGTCCTGTTCAATCTTTCATTGCTCAGGCGCGTAAAACGCAGGATTTGTATGCCGGCAGTAAATTACTTTCTGATTTAATTGATTTCGCAATTAATAAGGCTGAAGAGGATTATAAAGCAGTTATTATTTTCCCTCCAACCAAAAAAAATCGGATATCAAAACCTAATAGGTTCCTTGCAATCATAAAAAATAACGGTGACTTAGATATGAGCATAGTTGGTAAAGAAATTGAAGATATGGTGAGGAAAGAGTTTAAAAGGATTGCAGATGAAACATTTACAAGAGCACTAAACAATACCGATAAGCCCCAGAATTTTGATAATCAAATTGACTCTTTTCTTGACATCCAGTGGGTAGTTCTGGAATTTTACGATAACAATTACACTAAAAAATATGAAGAAATAGAAAGACTTCTCGGGGCAATTAAAAATGTAAGAACGTTTGACCAGATAAATAACGGTAAAGGCGAAGTAGGCAGAAAATGTGCCATTTGCGGTGAAAGGAATATAGAAATTTATCGTAAAAATGAAAGAGATAAAGGGAATGAGCGAAAATATGGCAAAAATGGGTTATATATGAGAAAGCTATATATGGACAGTAAAGAGGTAATTGCTTTAGAACCCGGCGATACTATCGCAGAGAAAGATAATAAAACTATTTTTGAACCTCAAGATGGTGAGGGACTTTGTGCTGTTTGTTTTACGAAAAGATTCTATGAAAAAGAAAAATTCCCTTCTACTGCCGCGATCGCGACAATGGATTGGCTAGAAAATATACCGGTTAATGAGAAACAGCAATATAGTGGATTATTTACTAATTTCGACGAGCAGTTGTATTTTGAAGAGAATCAGAGAGAGGAATATCTAAGAAAGTATAGTCATTTCAAAGATACGGATTCATTAAAAGAAGCGAAAAAGAAACTGAAGGTCTTTTATCAAAGCTATGGCAAGCCGTCAAAATATTATGCCCTTGTTATGCTTGATGGTGACGATATGGGCAAGTGGCTTTCGGGTGAATTCTTAGATAACGGGCAGAATTTAGAGAAATTTCATGAACAGCTATCCGAAGAGTTGGGGAAATATGCACAAACCATGCGAGATACAGTTAAACAACAAAGAAGCAAACTCGTATATGCGGGTGGTGATGATGTAATGGCGTTTGTGAACCTGAAATATATGTTTAAGGTGTTAGAAGAACTAAGAGTACAGTTCCCCAAGTTTGAAAAACTGGGGTTTGATATAAAAGATAATCACAAATCATCTGCTTCTGCCGGCATTGTAATCGCACATTACAAAACGCCTCTTTCGGAAGTTCTTAAATGGGCTAGAAGAATGGAAAAAGAGGCAAAAGAAAAAGAAAAAGGCGGTAGGGATGCATTTGCTATTGCCGTTTTGAAACATTCTGGAGAGATAAATAAAACCGTGTGGAAGTGGGAACTGGAAGACGAAAAAAATTTAAGGTCTAAAAATATTAAGTCATTAGAAGAATTAATTAAAGAACTGCAAGATGATAATAGCGGATTTTCCTATTCTTTCATTAAGAATCTTGGTATGGAGTTCCAGAAATTAGGCGAAATAGAAAAGGATGAGATGTTGAGAGTAGAGCTTAGAAGGCTATTGATTCGTTCATCACAGATAAAAGGAGATAATGCCCTTAGAAAAGAGAAGGTCGAAAAATGCCAGAAGAAATTATTTGATTGCTATCTAGATTCAAAAACAGAAACCAATTTCTTCTCTTTTCTCTCTATTGCTGACTTTTTGGCTAGGAGGACAAAATGGTTATAGAGATAAACGCATTGGACACTCTTTTTTTCCGCGATGGAAAACCTTTTACTATGGGCGCGGAAACATGGGCAGATGGGATTTTTCCACCATCCCCTTCGGTTATCTATGGCGCATTGAGAAGTGTATATTTTGCTGAGCATATGGAGGAATTTCAGAAACTAAAAGAAGAAAAGAATTTGGATTCAGAAATGGACCCAACGACAAAATTGAAGATTAAAGGAATATTTTTGAGAATAAACGATGATAATTATTTCCCTTTACCTCTAAATTGCGTAAAGGAAAAAAATGGCAGTGAGGATAACTGTTTTGCACTTCATCCGGAACCAAAAAATGGCTTTCGTTCTAACTATCCGGATTCACTAAAAGGAATATTAACTTATTCTATTAATGATCGAACTAATAAGATAGAAAATATACCAGATGCAATTTTTTCGCAATTAGACTTTAAAGAATACTTAGATTGTAGTAGTGAAGATTTCCATTATCTCAAACAAAATAAATATGTATTGAGTGAACCCAAGATAGGCATCGCTCGCTCATTGAATACGCATACAACGGAAGAAGGTAGACTTTACCGAGTGGATATGAGAAGATTAGCAAATGAAGAGAACGAAAAGGTGTCTATTGTCGTTAATTTCGAGAATTTGGAAATACCGGATAGTGGATTTCTCAAATTAGGCGGTGAGGGAAAAGCAGGAGAATATAAAAGGATAGATAAAGAAATAAATATTGAACCACCGAAATTGAAAGAAGATGAAGGACAATTCAAAGTTGTGTTAACCACACCCGCGATATTTGAAAACGGCTGGATACCTGGATGGATAGATAAAGAAACGCTGACCGGAGAATATAAGAATAAAGCGGATTCATCAAAAAGAGCAGATGTAGTAGAAGTGAAGTTATTGGCAGGCGCGATTGGAAAGCCAACTCCTATTGGCGGATTTGATATGAAAGCAAAAAAGCCAAAGCCAATGTATAACGCTGTACCCGCCGGCAGTGTATATTATTTTGAACTGCGTAATGGTGCAATGGAAGAAGTAAAAGAACTATTCCATCAAACAGCAATTTCAGACGTATACTCTGAGCAGGGCTTCGGCATTTGTTATGTAGGTAAAGTGGAGGAGCACAAATGAACTTTTTTAATGCGTATCAGAAAAATACCGTTCAAAAACTGGTTGGATTGATTTTGGACCATTATAGTGAAGCGTTAGTTTCTCTTGTCATCTATGGGTCTTATGCACGCGATGAAGCCAGATTAAACTCTGATATAGATTTATTTATTATTCTCACGCATAAAGAGGGTTTAAAAAGCACGATTGAGCTCTTCTACGAAAACATAGAAAAAAACATAGAGGAAGAGCTAACTGCTCTTTACACCAAATATGGCATTAATATGGATCTGTCTCCGTTTATTCTTTCTAAAGAAGAAGCCAATTATTTTCACACGCTATACCTTGATATGATAGATAATGCAGAAATAATTTATGATAAAGATAACTTCTTTAGACAGATATTAAACTCTGTTTCTGAACTGAAAACTAAACATGGCTACAGAAAAGAGCCTGTTGGGAATACGTTCTTGTGGGACATAAAAAGTAAGAATTTACTTGGAGAAAGGATATAACATGAAAAACAAACTTGTAGAGGACTATTTAAATAAAAGTGCAATCAGAATAAAGGCTCTTTATTTCTATCTGGAACATCAGGATTATGCAGATACCGTGAGGGAAGCGCAGGAAGTAGTAGAATTATTATTAAAAGCGGTCTTAAGATATGTTGGCGTGGAAATACCAAAGGTGCACGATGTATCAAAAACAATTGAGCGATATATCGATTATATGCCGGATACAATAAGAGAAAAGATAGATGAAATAAAAAAGATTTCAAAAACCTTACGTAAAGAGAGAGAAATCTGTTTTTATGGTGCGGATGATTTTATACCGTCCGAAGAATATACGCATGAAGACGCCATATCTGCTATAAAATCCGCAGAATTTATCTTCGATGTTGTTAAAAGGGGATTGGAAGGCGGTAACAAATGAAAACGGTTATTACAACTGTGGGAACATCTATCTTCAGCAACTATTTTGATAAAGACAAAAATATAAATATCGATTCGACTATAGAACTCCATTATAACAAATTAAAAAACAAACCCTCTTCCAAACGGGTTAATTTCCAACTAAGAATTAAAAAATATGACGAAATGCTAAGAAACGATAAAATTGACCGCCAAAATCTAATTGGAAAAATTGTAGAGCTTAAGGTTTTTGAGTATTATAGTAACAAATGTAAAAATTCTGTCGTAGAACAGGGTAAGAAAACAGGAGTCTACGATATTGACGTATATATAGAAACGGAAAACAAAAAGATAGCAATAGAGATAAAATCGGGTGACAATGCCCCACTATGGGAAAAAAAATACCATAACAAATCTCTAGAATACAAAATAAAAGAAGGTGCTTTTTTTTCGCTTTTGAACAATAATGAAAATAAAGATGTAGACTTGAAAGTCTTTCTTTACAGCCATAAAAAAGATATTCATCCATCGGTTTTACGTCAAATAAAAGAGTTAAACGATAAGTATAAAGAAAAAACAAAAAATTTGAAATGGTACCATCTAAAATTACAAGAAAATTATAAATCTAATGTAGACGGGAAGGTTGACGTCAGTAGAATAAAAGAACTATAAAAAATAACCATGGAGGAATAAATGAAAATGCCTAAGATGTTGCTTCTGTTTTCTCATCTATTAACTGAGGACCAAGAAGAAGACGCAAATAATTGTTTAAGCATCAGTGAAGTTATACCTTTATCTCAGGATTTACAGAAATTGTGGGTGAACATCCCAGCTACAAAATCGTCATTACGTGATTATTTAAACCCTTTTCGTAGCTGGCTGAAAGAGAATGTAAATAATGGCGATTATGTGCTCATTCAGGGCGATTTTGGCGCTGTTTATTCAATGCTTAATTATGCATTCTCCGTGGGTCTAATTCCTGTTTATGCTACTACTGAACGAGAGGTGGTAGAGAAGCGAATGCCAGATAATGCAGTGAAATCGGAACGTATATTCAAGCATAAGATGTTTAGAAGATATGAAAAGGAGGACGTATGATGTGTTGTAATGTTTTAGTTTCGCTGGTAAGTGATCATACTATTCCCAATGTGTTGTTCATAAGCGAGATGGAGCGCGAAAGAAAAGATATACGCTTGTACCTGTTTGTTTCTACTGATAGAATGGAAAAGAAAGGAAAAACCAATTCTATTATTCACGGAAGTTATCCAGGTAACTCTGAAATCAAAAAAGATGTGATTAAAGTGATCGAGGATTCTATTGAAGACATTAATTCCAAGTTAGAAGAGTTTGCTAAAGAAAAGCTAAATGATGGAGATAACCTTATTGTTAATTTAACAGGAGGCACAAAAATTATGTCCATTGGCGTTTACAACTTTTTTAAAGAACGGAAATCAACAATTTTTTACCTGCCAATCGGCAAGAATATATACAAACAGATATTCCCATCCTTGAAACAGAGAGAACATAAACTAAACTTTAGAATATCACTAAAAGACTATTTTATCTCTTATGGTATAGACATAAAATCCAGGGATATAAATAGAACAATGAAGGATAAAGAATATACGGAACATCTTTTCAGAAAGTTCACAAATAATGAACTAGATATGGAAATAATAGATGGCTTAAGAAAAATGCGAAATAAAAAGCAAATCCCATTAGAAGGGGAAGAAAGTAGTTTTCTTAACAAAATCGCGTTTCGTACTGAAGAAGAAGGATTCCTTAACAAAAAGGAGATAAAGTACCTAACAGGTGGTTGGTTTGAGGAGTATGGATACAATCTTGTACGTGAACATATTCAATTGGGAGATGACAAAATAGGATTGGATGTTCAAATTTCACATGCTGGTACCCAAAATGAATTTGATGTGATTTTCATTCATGAAAATATGCTCTATGTCATTGAGTGTAAAACGGCATTGAAAGATGGTAAACGGAGTCTACTGATTGATACACTTTATAAATTATCGGCATTAAAAAGAGATTTTGGCTTGTTTGTGAATGGCTATCTTTTTACGTTAGACAGAAATTTAAGAGATGACGAGGGCAATATTACGAGAGATTACCAAAATCGTGCTGCTTTGTTAGGGGTGCGATTAGTAGATAGTGCAATATTGGATGATGAAAAGGAATTGAACAAATTGTTTGAGGGCATAAAAGGAGGCAAAAAAGATGTATAAACTAGCAAGACCATTCTTTATGGTTGTGGAGACGCCACTTCATGCGGGTAGTGGAGCGGACCTGGGCATAGTAGATATGCCAATACAGCGGGAACGGCATACGGGCTTTCCAAAGATAGAGGCTTCGGGATTGAAGGGATGCATGAGAGAAGCGTTTGAGGGATATATAGAGAAAGGCAAAAGGAAAGAGGGAGATAAGCAAATAATAGAACATTATCTTTTAGATACATTTCAGAAAAAAATCGATAAAATGGATGTAGACCAAAAGGTAAAAGATTGGTTGCTTTTATTAAAGGGACCTTGGCCCGAGAAAAAAGAAAGCGAAAAAACGACTATTAAACTTATAAAAATGGATGAAGCAATCTCTCTTACCTTCGGACCAGAGCAAGGAGACGAGCACGCAGGTGCATTAGGCTTTACGGATGCTCGTTTGCTACTGTTCCCTGTGAAATCGATGAAAGGTGTATTTGCATGGATAACCTGTTCAAAGGTATTGGAGCGATTTCGAAACGATCTTGAACTTGCAGAGATAAAAGGTATTCCAGAAATGCCAGAAGAGAATACGGCACCTAAAGGTTGCCAGTTATTTATAACAGACAAAAAGATTGTGCTTGAAGAATACACTTTCGAGATAAAAAATAAAGAAGATAACGAAGAAGGTGTATGTTCAAAGTTTGCAAAATGGCTTTCTGAGAATGTAATCCCTCAAGGGAATGAATACCACTATTGGCAGCAGAAGATCAAGAAAGATGTTGTCGTGCTACCTGATGATGATTTTCGTGACTTCGTTAACCTGTCCACAGAAGTCATAACGAGAACGAAGATAGATAATGTAACGGGAACGGTTCAATCAGGAGCATTATTTACAGAGGAATATCTGCCAACAGAAACTATTCTCTACTCTCTTGCACTATCAACTCCGATATTCAAAGAAAAGGATAATGAGAAGGGTATTTTCAAGAGAATCGGTGCTAAAAGCGAAGAAGAACGAGTAATGGAGTTTTTTACCGCAGGATTACCGAAAATAATTCAAGTAGGTGGAAATGCAACTATAGGCAAGGGAATTGTGAGAACAAGTGTGTGGAGTGATAAAAATGTCAAATAATAATACGAGCACAATAAAAAGCCTGGAGCAGGGGCGGGCAAAGTTCGCTTATGAGTCTGCTTATCAAGTCTTGTCTATACAGGAGTTCGAGTTTGAGGGTCAGAAAATAAAAACTGGTGCGATATTACAAAAGTTGTTTGAAAATAAATTTATGAAAAAAGAAGAGAACAAGAAGATATTAAATGAATTTTTAGCCGCGCCATTAAATAAAATAAAAGAGTACTCATCAGGGGACACGATTAAACGGGATATTGCTAATTTCTATGAAAAAACAAAAAAAGAGTATAAATCACATGTCAAAAAGATACCTATGTTAATAAAAACGAATGGATTGGGGGCGACATTTGCTTTTATGCTCTCAAAAGGCGGAATTTATCTGTATATTGGTGAGCAGGTGTTGGAATGGCTAAAAAATGAGGAAAAGGGAATGTTTAAAAACGCGACGGAATTGGAAAATTTTGGACTGCTAGTTAAAGAAATAGTTACTAACCTAAAACCTTCAGAATATAGAGCCCTTACCAATGAGGTATTAGCATTTTTTACCTGGCTCAGGCGATTTGCAGAAGGGCTGATAGAGGAAAAGGCGGAAAATGAGTGAACGAGGGGAAATAAGTATCCACACTAAGAAAGGCGAAAAAGAGTATTTGATTCACTTGGGTGGTGAAAAAGACAATACTTTACGTGTTCGAGGTTTTGATGTACCAGAAGAATACAATGGTAAAAGCTGTGAAGTGGAGAGCGAAGGGAAAAAAATTCTAAAAATAGTTGTGGACGGAAAAGAATTACCGAAGAAACAACCTAGAAGTGGAGAACATCGCAACAAATCTGAATCCGGCAGAACGAAATTTGATAGTCCCAAGCAGCATGCGCAAAATATCTATTCTATTCAAAATACTAAATTACCCAAAGGTACACGTGAATGCTTGGACAACTTTGTGAAAGATATAGATAATTTCAATCTAAAATTGAATAAATGCGTGAATTTCATTTTTTGGAATAAAGAAAAAGAAGAAGCAACATTATACAAATCTGAATATAAAGATAAAAATGACAATAATAAATGGAAACAATTTGAAATCAGTTTTAACTTTGAAAAGTTGAAGCCCGCAGTAGATGCAATAAGTAATAGACAACTTAAGCTTAAAAAATATTTGGAACTACAGGGCTACAAAACTATTGAACCATTTATCTGCAAACCAGAATGGCGGATGGTGATAGGTTTGGGAAATGAATCTGTATATGAAACTTCGATGACTCTGCATCACATCTATGGCATTCCATATATTCCTGGACAAGCTGTGAAAGGAGTTTTAAGAAATTATATTATAAATGAGGTCTTTGGAGAAATAAGAGAAAATGGTGAAATAAAACTCGATCTGGGAGGAGCAGAAAAAAGAGCATTAACAGATGAAGATTTTTGTAAAATATTTGGAAGTCCTAAAGATAGTGCAATTGGTGAACATATCGGCTCAGTTATTTTCTTTGATGCTTTCCCAATTGAAACACCGACAATAAAACCTGATATTATGAATGTTCATTATCCTGATTATTACAGTGGCAAAAAGCCACCAACGGATTATCAGAAACTAAATCCTATATATTTCTTGACTGTTGGAGAAGACGAAAAAGGCAACAAAGCAAGATTTCGATTTCTTATTGGAGTAAAAAAGAAAGATGATTTTGAAATTAAAAACACAAAACTTACTGAAAAAATTAAATGTAATGATGTATTATCCGTTATAGAACATTGGTTGATAAAAGCATTGAATGAGCATGGCATCGGTGCAAAGACTGCGGTTGGCTATGGTTATATGGACCGTGTGCAATACGACAACTGATTATTATGGAGACAAAGAAAGAGGTGTATCTCCCAGAAACAAATCAGCTAAAATCGAGGCATCGAGCGTTATTCTTATCATTCCCTCTAACGGTTTTGGAACTATAACATCATTATTCAATTCCAACTTCTTGATAGGGTAATACTGCGCAGAAGCAGGCTTGCCTTTATCAATCTCAATCTCAGAAAAAAATGGACAGAAGTGGTGTCGCCTTATGTTCTCCCTGCTCATCCTCTTCAGATAACTCTCTTCGCTCACCAGACGAAAGCCAATCTGCGCATACAATCGTCTTTAAATGTTCATAACCTCCGGATTTATATTTAGCGGAGTCAGGATGTAGAGAAACCAATCCAAGAACACCTTCCCACGGCACATGACTCTGGACAAACCTGGCACTTAATTCTGCGTGTTTTCCTCCTCCGCCTGCACCCTGCCAGAACTTACCAACATCATGCAGAAGCGCAGCAAGCTGGATTATCTTCTCTTCCATTTGGACCGGGCAATGTATACTTACTTTTGTTATGTAGTCGTTCTTAACATATATATCTTTTCTTTTACCAACACCCCTTTTTTGCGATAAAACAACCTTTCATTCAAAAAAATGATGCTTTAAGGTTGATGAGAGCGATTCGAGATAAATCGAGCGAGATATATACTGCTTAGGTGTTACCAACGTTTGAATTGGATAATGCATATTTAAGTAGTAGAAACACTATTACAAGGGGAATGAAAATGGCTAAAAAAGTCGGACATCTTGAAAAACAGGACGTGAATGAATTGACAAGAGATATTGATGACGATTGGAATAACTTTGTTGTTAGCGAAATAAACGACCACGTTGTGAGATTAAGCGTCCTCCAACGTGATTTTCACTGGCATCTGCACAAGAATAGTGACGAACTGTTTTATGTGATTGAAGGTAGGCTATTCGTTGATCTGGAGGATCGTACCGAGGAAATAGGTCCGGGTCAGATGATTACTATTCCCAAAAATGTCAGGCATAGAACAAGATCTAAATCTCGGACAATCATTCTGTGCTTTGAATCGGAGAGTAATGTGATTACTGGTGATGTGTGAACTGGACACTTTAGATGCGCGCGGAACGTTATATAAATTAGTACCGCAAATAAAGTGAAGATAAAATATGCAAATAACAAAACAAATCCATGCAATAAAGATTCCGTTTCAAATACCCGTTGCTCCAGGTAAGACACTCGAACGGTTTGTTTATTACTATCTCATTTATGGTGCCAAGATATGCCTCATTGACAGCGGTATTAAGTCTTCAGAGCGAGTGATCTTTGACTACATAACAAATGGTGGACGATTTAGGATTGCCCGAAACTGCCGTAAACCCACTCATCGCAAGATCTTTTGCGTCACATCTGAAGATCCGTGACATGAAGAACTTGTAAGTAAAACAGTTTGAAATAGACGGTGTTATCATGTTGGTCATATATGATTATAATTGTTAAAATCCGCAAAAAGATATATAACACTGCAAGAAAAATATTGGTATGAGAAACAACCCCCATGAAAATATTCCATGTTGATGCGTTCACCACAAAGCCTTTTACAGGCAACCCCGCAGGAGTCTGCATCTTATCCGAGACCATTCCCGATTCCGATATGCTAAAGATCGCGAAAGAACTGAATCTGCCCGAAACCGCATTTCTACATAAAACCGATAGTGGCTATAACTTACGCTGGTTCACGCCCCAAACAGAAGTTGAACTTTGTGGTCACGCAACGCTGGCTGCAGCCCATATACTATGGGAAACCGGAGACCTGGCTCAAGATGAACGTGCAAGTTTTGACACTTTAAGCGGTCGTTTAACCGCGAATAAGAACGGTACGTGGATAGACCTGGACTTCCCTGCTGAATACGAAAAAGCAGTAGCTGCTCCTGTTGAACTTACCGAAGCTTTAGGCGTAGCCCCGAAATACGTGGGTAAAAATCGGTTTGACTATCTTGTAGAAGTCGAATCAGAAACGGAAGTGCGCAATTTGAAGCCCGATTTTTATCTGTTGAAGATTGTGCCCTGTCGTGGCGTTATTGTGACAAGTAAGGCAGACACAGGAGTTTATGATTTCGTATCACGGTTCTTTGCGCCTGCTATAGGTATTGATGAAGACTCGGTGACCGGTTCAGCACACTGCTGTTTGGGTCCTTATTGGGAGTCGCGACTAAAGAAACCAGATTTTGTAGCTTTTCAGTTGTCAGAACGAGGAGGCGTTATTAAAGTCAAAGTAAAATCTAATCGCGTTATTTTGAGTGGTCAGGCAGTAACAGTAATAAATGGGGAGCTATTATACAAGTAATTTAATAGCCAGACGCCCCAGTAGTGCGCGATTATTGTGACATTTCTTTTGCAACGGGCGCTACACTACCCTGTGCTCCCTTCCCACAGTGAACAACAGCTATAATAAACGGTTCATTACCTTACCGTCTCAGCTTCATTTCTACTGTCATTGGTTGCGGTGTTCCGGCTAACGTTTTGCTCTCTTATCTTCCTTCCAGTTCCACCATTTCAGCAGTTCCGGATCGTGTTTCTTGTTGGTGGCATAATATACCGCACAGCGAAACACATAGAGCAATTTGGAATGTTCTTGAATGCCCCCCCCCAAAAAACTATTCCTTCTCTTTGACATATCTTACCCCTTCGGGTTCTTCATACTTTGTTTTTATAACAATGGTATTGGAAATCCTGTTAAAGAGACGCAACTTACTATTCGGCATAGCCAACCAGCCAATAAGACAATCCAATGGCAGAATAAATGCTTTGCCACAACTTTCTAATGCCGCAACACCGAACTCTATTTTCCTGCCGTTCCGATCTGTAACTTTTAAACCCAATGCCATTTTACCAATAGATTGTCCATTATAGCCTTCTAATAGTGTCCAATAAGTAAACATCAATACTCCACTAATTCCAAAACTCGCTATGCTGATAAACTCGAAATCACCAAAAAATACTGCACTATTTGTAATAAAACTCGAAAAAAATCCTACCAACAGGATGTCAATAAGCCAAGCCCAGAATCTAGTTTCCCACTTAGCCAAATATAATGTTTCCATAGTATCTCCTTTTTCTTCGTTCATTTCTTTTCACCTCACTTCTCTTCGAACCTTCGTGGGCCGTCCTGCACCGTACCTAACAATCCCAATTTACTCATGTCTATTATATGTTCTCCTCTACATAAATTATTTATTTAATATCTCCTTGTATATCACTATCCTTTATTTGATAGCACGATTTCTCGGCTTATCTGGTTAATTCAGTTCCTTCTTAACTTGGTTCGTATATACCGCGCTTTAGTTGAAACGTATCACACATTTTCCTGACTTTTGAATAGGTGTGGGGGTATGTTACGCATCATGGAGTGAGTGTACGTCTCTAATTTCGACCCGGTTAGCAATATGGTACGAACCATTGTAAGAGTTGTAAATACAAATAAGCGAAATTGGGTTGATATGCTTAGAGCGCCGAGTACGCAGAGTTTTAGGACTGTTTCAATCATTGCTTGTGCTTTCGTGCCTCTGCATTCTCCGTGTGCTCTGCGGTGAATTTTAAGGATTTAGCAATTTCACTATAAAATTCGCCTCTGCCCCAGCGCGTTCCCCTACGCACCCCTACGTAACCCACCTAATAAACGACTTCCACTCCGAATAACCCGCTCATACACAATTAGCCCCAGAGACACGATAATAGGCGTGAAAAAAGCAGCATAAATGAGCCCAATCGCTGCAATCCTTCCAAAGTCCTGCACCGGCACAAGCGACATCGTGGTGAGTGCTAAAAAACCTAACAGCGATGTTAGTGTTGCTGTCATAATCGCCGTGCCTACGGTCTGTGTCGTAGTATGAAGCGCAGTCCTCGTATCAACCCCTTCTTTTTCTCCTCTATGTATCTCGCGAGGAAGTGGACAGAATAGTCAGTTCCAAGTCCGATTAGAGCCAGTATCATCATGACCATGAGCGGGGTGAACGGTATTCCAATAAGCCCCATCGTGCCGAGCGCGTAGATTGTGGCAAACAACACCGGTGCCAATGCAAGTAGTATCCGCACAACACTTCTAAAAAAAGCGAACAGAATTGCAAATACGATAGCAATACTTATCGGTATTGTTACCCTCTGGCTCTCCCCCATCATTCTGTCAAAGTGGACCCCGAGAGTAGCAAAGCTCGCGTGCTTGAACGTAGCATCGTCCGGCGTTTCTACAAATAGAATCGCATCGTCAATCGCTTGCACCAGCCCCTCATCTATCTCGGTGTCGGTCTTTATGATAATAAGCGATGCTGTATAGTCATCAGTAACAAAACTTTCTCGCTTCTCACTCGGAATAGCAGCAATATGCTTTTCAAGCTCCTTTTTATCCGCGGGAATCTCTCCCAGAAGATTATTTATCCCTCTTAC
Organism: Candidatus Methanophagales archaeon; assembly: GCA_003336485.1. Classification (GTDB taxonomy): domain Archaea; phylum Halobacteriota; class Syntropharchaeia; order Alkanophagales; family Methanospirareceae; genus Methanophaga. The sequence continues at coordinate 6,982 of QENH01000002.1, read as the reverse complement.
CTCAACAACACCCGGCACGTCCATAAAACCCTTTTCAAGCTTTTCCAGCGCTTCCATCAGCTCTGGCATTCTTATATCATCCGACTGTACCAGAATAGTTGAATATTCATATTTGCAAAATTCATCATCCACAACATCCCATGCTACCATTAATGGATCGCCCTTCGGTATCCACATATCATTGTCGTTTCTTCCTGTAATCATACCCATTCCGGCAACGATTGGAATTAGCGTGAGTGCGATGATAATAATCGCTCCGACAGACCTTTTCAGCGAGAAATTCGCGACTCTTTCCATCACTCTTGGAACAATCCTCTCTGTGCCGAAAGTATGCGAGACCCCGGAAAAATCCAACGTCCGGTTTCCCCATCCGATTCTTTCTTCGAGTATGAGTAGTGATGGTACAAATAGAAATACAGAAAGAGCGGAGAAAGATATAGCGACAAAGGACATCTTTCCATACTCCGCGATCATTCGAATAGGCATAAGCGCCATCGCGGAAAAGACGGTCATTGTTGTTATACTTGTAACGAGCGTATTCCGCCCAATTGTCATGCATGCTTTGTTCAGCGCCTTTTCGTTGCCCCGTGCAAGCTCTTCATGGTACCGGTGAATCAGATGAATGGAATAGTCAACGCCAAGTCCAAGCGTAACTGCTCCAAACATCGCGGTTAAGAAGTTAAGCGGAATGTTGATAAAATGCATGAGTCCGAAACTCGCAAGCACTGCGATTAGCACTGGAATCAAGCAGACAAAAGGTGTTGTCGGACTTTTGAATAACAGAAAGAGCAGGATAAAAATCGCGATGAAACCCACGAGGAGAGATCTAAAAAGTCCTGCACTTATCGCATTATCCCACGCATAACGACGTGCAACCTCACCTGTGAGCGTAGCAGAAGAACCACGCACGAGATTCACTTTTGCTATCGTCTTCTGGAATGTTTCCACCAATTCTTCACTCTCCGGCACCTCGGTTGCATCAAGTTTCACTGTGACGAGCGAATACCTTAATTCATCATTTATGTACTGACTGCGCTGATCGAGCGGTTGTGAAAGTATTTCCTCCTTTGTCTTTCCAAGATCACACACACTTGTAACGCTCTTAACACCTGCGATGTCTGATACCGCCTCCACCAGCTCCTCGGTCATTATGAGCATGTCATCATCAATCACAGTTTTTGCTGCAATCCGATCCACCTCAATTAAAATCTGTACTTTTGCAGTACCGGGAAACTCAGATTGGAAAAAACGAATCTCGCCCATATATTTTGTATCGTGATAGAAGAATCCGAGGTAGTTAGTATCTATCTCGGTCTCTTTTGCACTTATAAATGACATTGAAGCAATAACAAGGGCTATTACAATAATCAATAAGTAATAACGCTTTGAAATTTCAGCCCAGCGGTTAAGGATTCTTTGAATCATTCGATCATCCTTTTTTCTTCTTAAAATATATAAATGCACCTATTACGGGCGCTATTAAAAAACCAACGCCTGCGAGCTGATCTTCAAGGTGATGCTCTTCTTCCGCGAATATTTATGCGCATCCTCACCGATGTACTCGATTATGATGGGAATTGTATAAGATCCCTCTTCCGCTCCGTCTTCAATATCAAGTGCGAATACAAAACTGTGGCTTGAACGTGCTTCAATTTCTTCTGTGAAGCCAGAAGTTGAACCCGAGTATGCCTCAACAAATGGACTGTGTGGATTCATCTTGACGGATACCGATCTCGCCTTTGCACTTCCTGAATTCTCTATTAGGACAGTCATATCATTATTCTCGCTGTCCTTTCTGAGTTCAAGCGGGTCTGTTGAGACGTCTGCAACATCAAGCGTGGTTGTACCCTCCACATTAAAGACGATCGTAATGGTTGTTGACGGCATGGAGGTGGTTACATAGCCCACACTGGCATTGAAGTAGTATTCACCAAAGGTAACCACGATTGGAATGGCGTATGCACCCTCTGTGATTTCATCCTCTGCTTTAATCGTGATGGGAATCTCTTTTGAGCACCATGCGTTGATCGAAGAGATGTAAACGGTGGATGACCCGATAAGGGAGATGTGGTCGCTTTTCTGAAAAGCCATAGAGATATGACGGGCGTCCCTTCCGCCCTGGTTCTTCACAGTGAGCGTGATTTCTTTTACGTCGCCTGGTGAAAGGTCGGTTGGTGTGACCTCGGTTATTACGATGTTTGCATTTGCGGCTGCGCTTGCTGGTGCGATCCACGCCACCGCGACGAAGAGAAGGACAGCTATAATAAATAGCGGTATGATTTGTTTCTCCTCTCCTTTTATCTGTACGCAATCTAACGGACTTTTAATCTTACCTGTCATCAGAATTTATATAAGTTAAAAACCCCTTATAAAACGGATGAAAGAGCAATCGGAAGATGTAAGGATTAATCCTGAAAAGGAAGTATCAAACCTGATGAAACTCAGCAGCTTATTGTTTGAACTTTCCCACCCTTGGAGACTGAAGCTGTTACTGCTAATCAGGGAAGAAGGGCAAAGGCATAGCTATATCTCCCAGAAACTAAAAATCTCGCCACAAGAAACCTCAAGACACTTAACAAGATTACAGGATGCGACGCTAATCGAGAAAGATGTGCAGGGCATTTTCAAAGTTACGAATTATGGGAAGGCCGTTCTGTCCTTGTTGCCGGGCTTTGAATTCCTTGCAGAAATCGGAGATGATTTGATAAAACTCAACTTAGATATACCAAAAGAGTTCATCGAAAGGATTGGCGAATTGAAAAGTTTTGAGCAAGTAGAAGGAGTGATGATGATTTTCAGAAGGGTTGAGCTTGCATTGACTGACGCCGAAAAGTACATGTGGATTTTATCACCCGAGATTTTAATGAGCACAGTTCCGATAATAGGTGAAAATCTGGAAAAGGGATTGGAGTTTAGGCTCATCTTGCCAAAAGAAGTTAGATACCCGCCAGGATACGAGCCCAGGTCGGACGAACACCTGATGTTTCTTGACGAAATAAAGATATCAATAGTTATAACCGAAAAGAGTGCTTTTTTTTCTCTTCCTGCACGCGATGGGAAGATAGATTACTCAACGGTTTTCTTTAGCCAGGGTGAAGAGTTTCATAAGTTTTGTATTACTGGGAGAGGGCAAAACCAGAGAAGGAGTTTTGAGGTGGTGGTTAAGATTAAGGAGTAGAAAGAAGAAAAAACAATTTCAAAGAGCATCTTAGAAATTCCGTATGAAATTGTCAAGCCATGCTCCTCTATATGCATTACTACCACTTCTATACATCGAGAAATCGTGGTATGAATAATTTATATTGAAGTTTCTAAAACACCCCTTTAAAGCCTCGTTGTAATCATTTGACAAAAGATTATGCACTTCTGAGAAGTTATTTTTTTCAATATAATCCTTTAAAATTGCACATAAACCTTGTTTCCTCCACCATACCTTTAGTGCTTGATGCCCTACCTTATCTTTCATTGTTTTATCATACCATCTTATCGGCTCATCATATTTTAGTAGTCCCTATAATGCAGAGACCATGACAAAATCCAGTTTTTCCCATGACTTTTTTAGCTTAACCCAGGAAACAGGCGAGACCTGCCGATAAAGTTGTGAATGCATCCCGGTATATCTCTTATATGCCTCCATGTAATTTGCTGTATCATCAGTTTGATCTCCCAGATCTTGACCGGGTGGAATGGAAAAATTCTTAAATAATTCTCTTCTCGACATCAACAAATGTTCTCTGGGCGAGTTGTTTAAATAATTGAGAATGGATTTATCAGCATTGTAAATTGTTCTTCCACCCTTCCTCTTAGATCCACCACACGGAATCAGGATAAGATTTTTACTCATTTTTGCAATTTACTCATAACCCCTCAGCAATCCAATTGATTTTTCTTGGGTATATAGATTTACGGTAAAGCCAGGAAAGATATGCAGCCCGGTGCTCGAAAAGAGTCTTCAATTCTTCTCTGCCTCTCTCAGTTAATCTGAGATTCGAGGGCTGACAGCCCGACATTGCCTTCCAAGGAATATTTAGCGCATGCCTCTTTAGAAACCCGCTTCGCATAGTACTGTTCGATTTCTCTTTCCTTTTTACCTAAAGCGTCTAAACCTTTTTCTGTTATCTCGTATTTATTTGAATAATGTATCATATCCTCGTCTGTCAGAAGGTTCAAATTTGAATCTATTAGCTCATTATTTACCTGCCAGTAACCCAGATACATGTCGCTAAGTTTATCTATGAGTTCTTGTTTCGTTCTACTGTTTAATCGCAGCAAGCGTAATATGTGCCATTTAATGTTTTTCTTTACTTGAAAGTCCCGGATTTTTGTTTTCATTTCAGTTCCGCTTTTTTATCTCATGCTTTCCTAAAGTTGATTATTTTTTTCCCATATGACCCGAAGTTCCTGACATACTATTCTGCAAGTTTATAATCAACGATCTCACTGAAAAATGGACCAAAAGGACCATCGGAGTAGCGTCTCCGAAGATCTAGCATGAATTTGTAGGTCGGATCCTCATAAGGAGGAGGGAATAGATGATAATATGTTAATCCTGTATCGTACTCCCCTGGTTTGAGACGAACCATACAGACAAGAGCCTCAGCTAATCGATTTTGATGGATGCTGTGCGCCCCCCAAAAAAACTGTGCAAACTGTCGTTCTGGCCTGAGAGCCTCAAGTCCTAAATTTCTTAATGATTCAATCTTTCGAATAGAGGGAATAATGCTATCCGTTACGGGCTGAATGAAATATACTACCGGCCATAATTCAGGATTATCTGGCCAATCAATCTTATTCATTTGGCGAAATCGAGCCCTGCCATCTTCAAGTTTTATGAATTTGTGCGTAGCAAACCAGACAGCAACCTCTAAGTTGCTTGTAATGTCTATGCCGTTTGTAGGAATCCCATAATGCTGACCCAACGCCATCACAGCAATAGCCCAATCTCCAGCCGGTGAACTCGCTAGCTTTAGCCATTCATTATGAATTGGCTCTAAATCATTGCCTGAATTGACCGCTTGCTGATAGATAAAATCCTGAACATGCAATTGAAGAGCAGAATGTACCCTATTGTAATCAAGCCTACGGCGCGGTGCAGAGCCTAACAATGAAGGTTCCACCACATTCTCCCGTCCGAATAACAAACGTTTGACAATTGACGTACGTTTCAATGTGTAACCCTTCGTTTGCCCTCTAAAAAATATACCTGTATTGGGGTACTCAAGAATTTTATTAGAAAGAACACGTAGTTCTGCAAAGTCCTCCACTTCAACGATCGGAACTGCATAGTGTTTAGTGCGAATTGTCCCCATGATATTTAGTTTCTTGCGGAAATCATCGTAATGGTCGCGGAATTGGTCATTTTTCTCACCGTAGAGAGCATAGTCACCAGGTGTCCGAGCCCAAAATGGAGTTTGATAATAACTATCGACAAACAGGCCTTCACGGAGGTCTTTTTTTGGTATCGAGTATAATAAACTTCGAGGGAGATTGACAGAATTATATTCTTCTACGGGAATTCCTCCAAAGATGTCCCACCAACTTTCCCAATCGGAAATCCCAGAAACCAGACTAGGATATTCCGAAAAAGGTATTGCAATCAAGCCGCCTTGTGTCATATCACTAGCTTCATCTTCTGTATATCCCATCGTATGAAAAGCGGCATTATTAAATTTATTATCGTTTCGAACTATACGTGTGATGTCCTCTAAAACATGTTGTGGTGTTGGCACTTTGCCAGATTCGAATTCGCCGAGACCAATGTATCGTGCGTGTATTGGCCGTGGCCATGTCCGCGCGGTTAGTGACAGGAATGTCATATCAGGAATTCCAACTTCGGCCAGCTTTTCCAGATCGGATATCATATTTCCTAATGCTGCAATATAGAGTGAGGAAAGCAGTCTCAATACGGGATTAAATCCCCATGGCCAAGGACCCATTCCCTCCCAAATGAGAGAGGTGAATGGGAACAAATTAGAACCAGGAACAGATGTGTGGCATATACTCGTTTTAAGCAAATCGACAGACGGATACTCATTAGCCTGAATTCCGAAATGTCGCGCCAAAAAAGTATCCTGGACAAAAGAGGGATAACATTCGTGATCAGAGATTGTTTCAATCTCTGAAATAAGCGTGGGTGCCAAATTAGCGGGTTTAATCGAACCCATCTCAAGCGGAATCACCACCCAAAATTTTTTCTCTTTCTTCATCACGCCGAAAAGAAATTGGTAAAGGTCAATGTCAAGGACATCCAGACGACTATGTTGTGGAGTTCCTTCCGTCAATATTATGAGTTTGTCTATTAGTTGTACTCCTTTAGGCAAACCTAAAGATATTGGTATGTTCTCCAACCTCTCAATAATTGTTTGCTTCAGTATCTTGGTTGTAGGCAAATGCTGAGGAGCCACCCTTTGATAGATCTTTTCTGCTCTTTCAGCCCAGGCATATGCTTCCGTTTTTTTCTTCTGGAGCAGTGCAGTACGGCTCAAGTGCTCTGCTGCGATGGCGGCATTCAGAAAATCATTTTGTTTACACGCAATTTTGAGCGCCGTTAGGAAATTACTATCGGCATCATCGAGATTAGCAAGCTCTCTTTCGGCTATACCTTTATTAATATAGGCAATCAAAGGCGAAATGTTTCTCTTAGCGGCGAGTTCCAATGCCAAATTGGCTTCAGTACGTGCAAGCTCGTATTGACCCATCACTAGATAAGCTCCAGAGAGCTCGACAGCGACACTTGTTGGGTCATACCTCGGACTTCTTTCACCTTTCGCTTTGCGGAATTTTTTCAAAATAACAACCGCCTTGTCTGGAAACCCTGCAATTGATAGAGCAACTGCGTATGAGTAAATAACATCTCCGCGCAGGTGACTATTAAGTTTGTTTCGAAGATCGTATAGCTTTTTTAATTCTGAGAGTCCCAACGTGGTCTGACCATTCTGTAGAGCATTGATCGCCATTTGCCACCGGCCCGAATAGTTTTGAG